>JADGCO010000075.1 GCA_015228935.1 Magnetococcales bacterium
CATTTCGCTTCAATGTGAATATTCTTTCATCAATGGGGATGGCACAAACCACACCATGCTGTTAGAGTGAAACCGGTTGATCAAATTGGACGTGCATGTGGTTTCGTCGGCGAAATTCATGTTTCCTCTGCATGAACCCTGTTTTGCAGACAAGTGAGTCATGGCTTGGTTTCTTGCATGAAATACTTCAAAAAGTTGTTTTGTGAATCAACGATGCCAATCTGACCGTGATGTTTTTCTTTGAGGGATGAGCCTGGCCGGAAGAGTGGAAGCGGAGTTTGTTCATGAAAACATCTGTGACAAAGTTTCTTGACGATTTAAAGGTTGATTATACTGTAAAACCTCATCAAAAAGAGGCCTTTACCTCCGAAGATGCGGCTCATGAACGAGGCATCAGGCTTTCCCAGATTGTCAAATGCATGGTGGGGCATGATGAGCATGGAAATTTATATGTCATGCTCATACCTGGTGACAGGATTTTGAAATTAAAGAAAGTCCGGGAGGTTGCCGGTGGGGTCAGGATTCATCTGGTTCCACCGGATGAGTTGGTGAAAACGTTCGGAGTGACCATTGGTGCAATCTCGCCAGTGCAATTTTATCAAAAATCAAAAATTTTCATGGATCACACCATTTTTGAAGAAGATGACGTTGACATCAGTTCCGGTGATCTTTGTGCCGGAATCGAGCTGAAGGCTGACAAATTATGTGAAATTCTCAGTGCAAAGAGGTGTGACATTGTTTCGACAAGTCACGGATCGAAGGTTCGCTTGCAGCAAAGGCAGATGTTAAGGGAAGGTTATTTGTTTGTGTCCGGCATCAAAGGATCCTTTTGAAATAATCGATGGTGGGTTTCAATCCCTCTGCCAGGGGAATCCGGGCTTCCCAGCCGAGCGTTTCCCTGGCCAGGGTGATGTCGGGTTTGCGTTGGCGTGGATCGTCGGTCGGGAGTGGCTTGAACTCCAGTTTGGATTTGGAACCGGTCAGGTGCAGCACCTGTTCGGCCAACTCCTGAATGGTGAACTCTCCGGGGTTGCCCAGGTTGATCGGACCGGTCACTGCGGGTGGAGAGGACATCAGGCGCAGAAAACCATCGATCAGGTCGTCCACATAGCAGAAAGAACGGGTCTGGCGACCGTCCCCATAAATGGTAATCGGCTTGTTTTGCAGGGCCTGAACGATAAAGTTGGAGACCACCCGTCCGTCATTGGGGTGCATGCGGGGACCATAGGTATTGAAAATGCGGGCGACCTTGATCTCCAGACCATGCTGCCGATGATAATCGAAAAACAGGGTTTCGGCGCAACGTTTGCCTTCGTCATAGCAGGCCCGCAGACCGATGGGATTGACATTGCCCCAATAGGTTTCCCGTTGCGGATGCATGGCCGGATCGCCGTACACTTCGCTCGTGGATGCCTGAAAAATCCGTGCCCGAACCCGCTTGGCCAACCCCAACATGTTGATGGCACCATGCACGCTCGTCTTGGTGGTCTGGACCGGATCATGCTGGTAATGGACTGGAGATGCCGGACAGGCCAGATTGAAAATTTCGTCCACCTCCAGATAAATGGGAAAGGTGACATCGTGGCGGATGAATTCAAAATGCGGGTTGTCCATCAGGTGCAGAATATTGTCCCGACTGCCCGTGAAAAGGTTGTCCAGGCAGAGGACATCGTGGCCCTGCTCCAACAGTTTTTCACAGAGATGGGAACCCAGAAATCCGGCACCACCGGTGACAAGAATTTGTTTGCGTTGACTGCTCTTCATGGTCCCATTCATCCTGGTGGATCTGGAGTCGGCCTTGTTGCCGATCCGGTTGGAATATGACATGCAACCCTGGTCGGCCTTGCCGATCCGGTTGGAATATGACATGCAATCCTGGTCGGCCTTGCCGATCCGGTTGGAATATGACATGCAATCCTGACCCATGAGGGTACGGCAGGTCAATCCAGACAGCAAGCATCCTTCTGAAATCATGAAATTCAGGCGGCGGCATGCAGGATCTCCCTGGACCGAAAAGGCAAAGTGGTCCTATATATGTTGGCCGGGAGTTTCGGTTTGCTGAACATGGACCGCATGGTGACCTTGCATCAACCATATCGTTACCTTTTTTGTTCCGCATGGAGAGGCCCTGTTGATCAATCAAGCCAAAATATGTGTCCTGGGTTTGGGATATGTCGGTTTGCCGCTTGCCATCGAGTTTGGCAAGATTTATCCCACGGTGGGTTTTGAATTGCGGGCGGAACGGGTGGCCGAGCTGCGGGCAGGACGTGACAGCACCCTGGAAGTGGATCCATCCGAACTGGGAGCCGCCGTTCACCTGACCTACACCACCGGTATTGAAAAAATCCGGGATTGCACCATCTACATCGTTGCCGTCCCCACCCCCATTGATCGCCAGAAACGTCCGGATTTATCGCCTTTGCTGAGTGCCAGCCGGCTTGTTGGTCAGGTCCTGGGGAAGGACGACCTGGTCATCTACGAATCCACCGTCTATCCGGGGGCCACCGAGGAGGATTGTGTCCCGGTGCTGGAACAGGAATCGGGTTTGCGGTTCAACCGGGATTTTTTTGTGGGCTACAGTCCGGAGCGCATCAATCCCGGCGACAAGGCGCACCGTCTCACGACGATTGTCAAGATCACGTCCGGTTCGACGCCGGCTGCCGCCGAGCAGGTGGATGCCCTGTATCGGAGCATCGTCAAGGCCGGCACCCATCGGGCCAGCAGCATTCGTGTCGCCGAAGCCGCCAAGGTGATCGAAAATACCCAGCGGGATGTCAATATTGCCCTGATCAACGAATTGGCCATGATTTTCAACCGCCTCGGCATCAACACCCAGGAGGTGTTGGAAGCCGCCGGTTCCAAGTGGAATTTTCTTCCTTTTCGTCCAGGCCTGGTGGGGGGGCACTGTATCGGGGTCGATCCCTATTATCTGACCCACAAAGCCCAGGAGATTGGCTACCATCCCGAAATGATTCTGGCCGGACGGCGCATCAATGACAACATGGGCCTCTACATCGCGGCCCAGGTCGTCAAGCTCATGACCATCCGGCACATGACGGTTCCCGATGCCCGCATCCTGGTCATGGGGTTGACCTTCAAGGAAAATTGCCCGGATTTGCGCAATACCAAGGTCGTGAGCATCATCGAGGAGTTTCGCAGTTATGGTGCCGTGGTCGATGTGTATGATCCCTGGGCCGATGCGGCGGGAGCCTACGAAGAGTATGGCATTCAACTCACCACCAACCCCGGATCCGGGGCCTACGATGCCGTGGTGATTGCCGTCGGACACCAGCAATTCCGGGAGATGGGGGTGGCAGGCATCCGTGCCTTCGCCAAACGCCAATCCGTGGTCTATGATCTGAAATATGTCTTGCCGGCCAGTGCCGTGGACGGTCGTTTGTAACCCTTTTCCGGTTCCAGGAGAGAGTCACCCATGAAAATCCTCGTGACCGGCGCTGCCGGTTTTATCGGTTTCCATCTGGCCAAGGTGTTGCTTGGTCGTGGTGACACGGTGGTGGGGCTGGACAACCTGAACGATTATTACGATGTCGGCATCAAGGAGAAACGGCTGGCCATACTGGGGAAACAGGCCGGATTTCGCTTTGTACGTCTGGACCTGGCCGACCGTCAGGGCATGGCCGACCTGTTTCGGCAGGAGCGGTTCAACCGGGTGGTCAATCTGGCCGCCCAGGCGGGTGTCCGCTACTCCCTGACCAATCCCCATGCCTATGTGGATGCCAATCTGGTGGGATTCGTCAATATTCTGGAGGGGTGCCGCCACAACCAGGTCGAGCATCTGGTCTTTGCCTCGTCAAGCTCGGTGTATGGCTTGAACACGGCCATGCCGTTTTCGGTTCACCAGAATGTCGATCATCCGATCTCCCTCTATGCCGCCAGCAAAAAAGCCAATGAATTGATGGCCCATACCTATGCCCATCTCTATCGGCTGCCGGCTACGGGATTGCGGTTTTTCACGGTTTATGGTCCCTGGGGTCGCCCGGACATGGCCCTGTTTCTCTTTACCAAGGCCATCCTGGAAAACCGTCCCATCCAGGTATTCAACCATGGCCGGATGCGCCGGGATTTCACCTATATCGACGACATTGTGGAAGGGGTGGTGCGGGTGTTGGATCGCATTCCCACGCCCAACCCGGATTGGAACCCGCTCACCCCTGATCCGGGAAGCGGCACCGCCCCCTACCGGTTGTACAATATTGGCAACAATCAACCCGTGGAATTGATGGCATTCATTGAAACCATCGAAAAAGTATTGGGCAGGACTGCCCAGAAGGAACTCCTGCCCCTCCAGGCCGGCGATGTTTCGGCTACCTATGCCGATGTGGATGATCTGGTACGGGATGTTGGTTTCAAACCCCAGACCCCCATCGAAGTCGGTATTCGCAATTTTATCGGGTGGTATCGGGAATATTATGGGGTTTGAAATTCATCTGAATTTCAAATTACTTTTCAGTGGCCATATGAATTTTCAGATAAAATTCAGTGGCCATATAAATTCTCGGATAAAAAAATCGGGAAGAAAGATTTTGTTGGGGCTCTGCCCCAAACCCCGCCAGGAGGAAGGGCACAGCCCTTCCTCCTGGACCTCCATCCCAGTTTTTCATACGTTTTTTTTACAGCCGGCTTTCGATCCAGGCGGGAACGGCAGCCAAGGTTTCGTTCAATTGTTCGGGTCGGGTCCCACCTCCCTGGGCCATGTCGGGTCGCCCACCCCCCTTGCCACCCACCTTTTCCGAGACAAAACGCATCAAGTCACCGGCCTTGATCCTGCCGGTCAAATCCGGGGTGACACCGGCCAAAAGGGAAACCTTGTCGTCGGCGGCGACGCCCAACAGAATGACGGCGGAGCCGAGTTTGTCCTTGAGACGGTCGCTGAGATCACGCAAACCCTTGGGATCCATCCCCTCCACACGGGCCACCAGAAGCGGAATCCCGGCCACGGAGCGAACCTGACCGAGCAGATCATCCACCACATTGCCGGACATGACGGATTTGGCCTTGTCGAGGGCGCGCTCCAGCTCCTTTTGTCGGGCCAGGAGTTTTTCCACCCCATCGACCACTTGCGCCACGCCGACTTTCAACAGGCGGGCCACCTTTTTCAACTCTTCACCATCCTGGACAAAGCTGCGGCGGGCCACCGGACCACATACCGCCTCGATGCGGCGCACACCGGCAGCCACGGCACTTTCGGCCAGGATGCGAAAGACGCCAATCTCCCCGGAATGGCCGACATGGGTGCCGCCACACAATTCCAGGGATTCACCGATCCGGACCACTCGGACCGATTCACCATATTTTTCACCAAACAGGGCCATGGCTCCGATGGCCACAGCCTCTTCCGGGGTCATGACGGTGGTGTGCTGGGGATCGTTGGCCCAGATGGCGGCATTGACCATCACTTCCACCCGGTCAATCTCTTCCGGGGTCATGGCCTGAAAATGGGAAAAGTCCAGACGCAGACGCTCGGGCGACACCATGGACCCGGCCTGTTTGACATGCGAACCCAGAACCTGCCGCAAGGCATGGTGCATCAGGTGGGTAGCGGAGTGGTGCAGACGGATGGCACTCCGCCGCTTGGCGTTCACTTCCAGAGTTAGATCGTCGCCGACGCGCAAAGTTCCATTGAGCAGGCGTCCGGTGTGGACAAAAAGGCCGGGGACCGGTTTTTGGGTGTCGAGGACTTCAAAGCGACCCTGGGGGGCGGTGATGAAGCCGCTGTCTCCGACCTGGCCGCCGGACTCGCCATAGAACGGGGTCTGGTTGACCACAAGCTGGGCCTCCTGACCGGCCTCGATCTGTTCGGAGCGGGCGTTGTTGACGATCATGGCCTGCAACATGCCGTGGGCGGACTCGGTGTCATAGCCGAGAAATTCGGTGGCGGCACAACTCTCCAGCAATTCATGGTAGAGTCCGGCCACTCGGGTGTCACCGGAGCCGGCCCAGGCGGCACGGGCACGGGTTTTTTGGGCGGTCATGCGGGCGTTGAAACCTGCCATGTCCAGGGTGATGCCCCGGTCCCGGGCAATGTCGGCGGTGAGATCCACCGGAAAGCCGAAGGTATCGTAGAGGGTGAAGACGGCCTCGCCATCCAGGACCCCGCCGGAAGTCAGACCGGCCAGGGATTGATCAAGGAGCTTCAGGCCGGATCCCAACGTGGTGGCGAAACGTTTTTCCTCGTTTTCGACCACCATGGCGACGGTTTGCCCCTGGGCGACCAGTTCCGGATAGGTCTCGCCCATGGTCTGGGCCAGGGTGCCGGTCAGGCCGTGCAGGAAGGGGCGTTCCAGGCCGAGCAGGCGGCCATGGCGCATGGCGCGGCGCATGATGCGGCGCAGGACATAGCCGCGCCCCTCATTGGAGGGGAGAACCCCGTCGGCAATCAAAAAACCGGCGGCCCGGACATGGTCGGCAATGACCCGCAGGGAGATGCGTTGCGTTTCGGAGCAGGCCTCGTACTCTGTCCCGCAACGGGCCGCTGCCGCCCGCAACAGCGGCTGAAAAAGATCGGTTTCAAAGTTGCTGGTGCGTCCCTGGACCACGGCGGCCATCCGCTCCAGACCGGCCCCGGTATCGATGCAGGGGTTGGGCAGAGGGGTCAGCTTGCCATCGGCATCGCGATTGTACTGCATGAACACGAGATTCCAGATTTCGACAAACCGGTTGCCATCTCCCTCCGGGGTGCCGGGGGGACCGCCGGGAACCTCGGGGCCATAATCGTAAAAAATTTCCGAACAGGGACCGCAGGGACCAGTATCCCCCATGGACCAGAAATTGTCGCTGGTGGCGATGCGGATGATTTTATCGCTGGGGAGTCCAACCTTCTCCCGCCAAAGGTGCCAGGCCTCATCATCCTCGGCATAGACCGTGACCAGGAGGCGATCCGGAGGGATGCCCAGTTTACCGGTCACAAACTGCCAGCCCAGGGGAATGGCCTCGGACTTGAAGTAATCCCCGAAGGAAAAGTTGCCGAGCATTTCAAAGAAGGTGTGATGGCGCGGGGTGCGGCCCACATTTTCCAGATCGTTGTGTTTGCCGCCGGCCCGCACGCATTTCTGGACGGTCACGGCGCGGGTGTAGTCGCGGCGTTCCTGGCCCAGAAACAGATTTTTGAACTGTACCATGCCGGCGTTGGTGAACAGCAACGTCGGATCATTGCGTGGTACCAGGCCGGAGGAGGCCACATGCCGGTGACCGTGGCGTTCGAAGAAGGTCACAAACCGGCGGCGAATGTCATTTCCAGTCATGCCCACCGCAAATCTCCTCATGTCGAAGCAACGCAAAACCTGCCCGATGGCATTGGCCCCGGGCGAATCGTAACTATTCAGCTCTTCCCATTAAAAAACGTTCGAAAAACTGGGAAGGAGGTCCAGGAGGAAGGGCTGTGCCCTTCCTCCTGGCGGGGTTTGGGGCGGAGCCCCAACAAAATCTTTCATATCAAATCCTTTTTTTGCAAGGGTTCTGAATAGTTACGGCGAATCAGCGCAAAACCTGCCAGATGGTATCGGCATCGAACCCGCGTCGCACGAGAAAATCGTACTGTTTCTTCAAAGTGGCCTGGTCGATGGGGGAAACGGGGCCGAATCGTTTATCGCGGGCGGCCCGGGCCAGGGTGACCAGATCCGTGGTGGCCAGGAAGGTGGCCAGGGCGGATTCGGCTTCTTCCGTGGCGACGCCGCGCAGACGCAGATCGGCGCGTACCCGTTGCGGTCCGCAGAGCTTGTTTTGCAGACGGTTGCGGGTCAGGGCCTCGGCAAAGGCGCTGTCGTTCAGGAATCCAAGTTCCTGGCAGCGGGCCATGGCTTGGGCGACCAGATCTGGGGGTGCCCCTTTCTGGTGAAGTTTGCGGGTCAATTCCTGGATGCTGTGGGGGCGTTGGGCCAGGCAGCGCAGGGCCAGATTGTAAACGTGGGCAGCGTCCATGCAAACCATCCACCCTCAATTTTTCCTTTGATTGCGCAGGCTGAAGACGTAGGCCAGCACCTGGGCGACGGCCTTGAACAGGTCGGGTGGAATGGTTTGTTCCAGATCCACATCCTTGAAGAGGGTGCGGGCGAGGGGGGGATTTTCCACCAGGGGGACTTTGTGTTCCTGGGCGATGGTGCGGATGCGGGTGGCCACGGCATCGACCCCTTTGGCAACCACCTTGGGGGCCAGCATTTCGCCGGGGGTGTATCGTAGAGCCACGGAATAATGGGTCGGGTTGGTGATGACGACATCGGCCTTGGGCACCTCCTGCATCATGCGTCTCTGGGCCATTTCCCTCTGGACCTGACGGATGCGGCTTTTGAGCAAAGGGTCGCCTTCCGTCTGGCGCATTTCATCCTTGATTTCCTGCTTGGTCATTTTCAGGCCATCGATATATTTATATTTCTGGTAGGCAAAATCGATGACTGCCAGGACCAGAAAGGTCAAGGCCACCCGCCACAGGATGGACAGGGAGTCGTTCAACAGGACGGCCAGGACCTTGGTGACATCGGTGGTGGTGAGGGTGAGAATCTGGAGGCTGCTGTCCTTGATGCCCAGGTAGACGGCAACGCCGATCAGGACCATTTTCAGGGTGGACTTGAACAGTTCTATCAGGGACTGGGTGGAAAAAAGGCGTTTGAGACCGCTGAACGGATTGACCTTGGAAAATTTCGGGGAGAGGGGTTCGAGGGTGAAGAGCCAGCCATGCTGGATCAGGGAGGCCAGAATGCCCACCAGGACGAACACACTGAAAAACGGGGCCAGGTCCATGAGGACCATGGTGATCAGATCGCGCAGCAGGGCAGTGATGCCGGCCTCGGTGAGATCGTCATGGATCTGTCCGCTCAGCAGGAAGGCGAGTTTGCTTTGCATTGCCTGCCACAGGGCCGGCCCCTGGAAAATGAAGAGCGCCAGGGAGGCCAGCAGGATCATGGCGGTTGGCACTTCGCGGGAGTTGGTGGTTTGACCTTTGTCGCGGGCTTCCTGCAAGCGTTTCGATGTGGGGGCCTCGGTTTTGGCATCCTTGTCGGCATCGTCTGCCATGGCGGAAAACTCCTTTTTCCGGTGTCAATTGCCGGGGGTATGAAACTGTGCCTGTACGAACCTACACGCCTGCAAACCGGAAGGCCAGGGCAATGAAGGCCTTGATCTCCTGGGCCATGACATCGGAGAAAATGGCCATGGAGAGGCCGAGGATGAAAAATCCGATCACCTGGGCAATGGGCATGGCCATGAAGAAGACCTGAATCTGAGGCGAGGCACGATTGATCAGGCCCATGCCGATGTAGAGGAGTTTGGCGGCCACGATCATGGGGGCGGCGATCATGAAGCCCAACCGGAAGAGCCGGTTCATGGCGGCGAGTCCGGTTTGCAGAAAAACCTGGCCATCGGGGATGCCGGCACCCGGGGGCAGGGCCTTGAAGGAGCGGATCAGGCCTTCCAGGAGCATGTGGTGGCCGTCGATCATCAGGAACAGAATCAGGCCGACGAAGTAGAGCAGGTTGGAAACGACGTTTTCCTGCATGCCCGAGGTGGGGTCCATGATCTGGGCCATGGAGAGACCCATATCGAAGCCGATGAGGTTGCCGGCCAGTTGGGCGGCAACCAGTGCCCAATGGACCATCAAACCCATCATGGCTCCCACGACAAACTCGCTGACACCGGCCAGAATCAGGGCACCGACCTGGCCTTTGCCTTCGCCGGGCCAGTGGGGTACCAGGGGAAAAATCATGAAGGTCAGCATGAGGATCAGCACCACCCGGATACGTGCGGGTCCCACGGCACGGGAAAAGAACGGGGCCGCCATGAACAGGCCACTCACCCGGGTCAGGACCAACAAAATCCGATCCACCTCACCGGTGGAGAGTCCCAGAAAATCCATGAGTGCGGCGGGATTCATCGACGATCCTTGCGGTTTCAGCCGATCATGTTGGGGATGGATTCCAACAGATTGCGAAAATAATCCGTCAGTTTCATCATCATCCAGGGCAGGGTCAGGATCAGGGCAAGAAATGTGGCCAGAATTTTGGGAATGAAGGTCAGGGTCATTTCCTGGATCTGGGTCACCGCCTGGAACAGGGAGATGACGATACCCACCACCAGGGCCGTCAACAGCATGGGTGCAGAGATCAGGAGTGCAATCCTGATGGCTTCGATGACCAGATTTTGCACGATTTCGGGTGTCATGACGCCGGAGCCCCTTCCGTGAGCCTTTTACGCGAGCCTTGCCGACAGGCCTCTCTCTTGCGATGATGTCCCACCATGTTAGCGCAGTTGACGTGATTTGGCACCGATCTTGTTGTCTGGTCCAGTCTGGATTGAACAGGGTCACCGGCGCCTGAAAAACCAGAACGTTTTTCTTCCGGATGAGGATATAAAAGGTGGTGTCATGACGCAGTCGGTCCTGGGAGCGCAATCACGCATTTTCATCGCAGGCCATGCCGGGATGACGGGCACGGCGATCATGCGCACGTTGCGGGAACAGGGTTTTCACAACCTCATCACCCGCACGCATGGCGAGCTGGATCTGGTGGATCAACAGGCCGTGCGGGCTTTTTTTCAGAATGAAAAAGTGGATCATGTTGTCCTGTGTGCGGGAAAGGTGGGGGGGATCTGGGCCAACAATACCTATCCGGCTGAATTCATTTACCAAAATTTAATGATTGAGGCCAATGTCATTCACGAGGCGTACCGTGCCGGGGTGGAACGTCTTGTTTTTCTGGGGAGCGCCTGCATCTATCCCAAACATGCGCCGGTGCCCATCCGGGAGGAAGATTTGCTGACCGGCATGTTGGAACCCACCAACGAGCCTTATGCCCTGGCCAAAATTTCCGGGATCAAGCTGTGCGAGTCCTACAATCGCCAGTATGGTACCCGATATCGCGCCGTGATGCCGACCAATCTGTACGGACCGTTCGACAATTTTCATCCCCGCAACAGCCATGTCCTGCCGGCCCTGTTGCGCAAGTTTCATCAGGCCAGGCTGGAGGCAAGACCCGTGGTGGAAATCTGGGGGAGTGGTCGGCCCAGGCGGGAGTTTCTGTATGTGGACGACATGGCTGCTGCCACGGTTTTTGTCATGCAGGTTTCGGATGATCGTTTTGGCGCATCCGCCGGACCGGGATGTTGTTTTCTCAATGTCGGAAGTGGCCGGGATGTGGCCATTGGCGAGGTGGCGGAGCTGATCAAACAGACCGTGGGCTATGCAGGGGAGCTGCGCTTCGATCCCAATCAGCCTGATGGCACGCCACGCCGGTTGCTGGATGTTGCCAAACTGGCTGATCTTGGCTGGCGGGCTGAAGTGTCACTCGCAGAAGGGTTGCGCAGGACCTACCAATGGTTTCTGGAAAATCAGGGCCATCTCCGGGAATGACCGATGTTCGGCAATTGACAGTATACCATTTTAGTATATCATGCGCACATGCACGTCATTGCCAAGCCTGTATTGATCGAATTCTGGACACGGTACCCGGATGCAGCGATCCCGTTACAGGCATGGTACCGCACGATGACACATGCGGCCTACGTTGATTTTTCCGACCTGAGAGCAACCTTCGGAAGCGCTGATTACGTGCCACCGAAATTCACCGTGTTCAACATCGGTGGCAACAAGTATCGCCTGGTTGCTGTGATCCATTATAACCGGCGCAAGGTCTACGTCAGGGCAATCCTGACGCACATTGAATATGATCGTGGCGATTGGAAATGGGAGTGACCATGGAACCCTCACATGTGACACCGGAACACCAGGCCATCCTGCAAGCCTGGTTGCCGTTCAAACAGATCGTCGGTGTGACATCGGTACACAGCCGTGAGGAGTATGAACGGGCACGAATCATGATCGACACACTGCTGGAAGCCGTGGAGGATGACGAAGAGCATCCGCTGGCCGACTGGCTCGATCTGATCTCGGACCAGGTGAAGGCCTATGAGGAAGAAAACTTCCCTGTTCCCCAGGCAGCGCCCCGCGACGTGTTGCGATTTTTGATGGATCAACACGGGCTTAAACAGGATGACCTGAAAGAGTGTGCCCCGCAGAGTCGCATTTCTGAAATCCTGAGTGGCACCCGTTCCATCAGCAAAGGGATTGCCAAACGGCTGGCACGGCGTTTTCGGGTCCGGATGGAGGTGTTCGTGTAATCTGGAACTCTTTCAACCGGTCTGGACAGGGGTGTCCGGGTCGGACGATTCAGTTGTGGAATTTGCCGGTCGCTTCAAATATACTCGAATCGTGACTGTGCGGATTCCGGGAGGATGCCTTTTGGCACGTTTTTATTCGAAATATTTTTTGATCCATAGAGGATTGACAGATGAAAGAGTGGTCACCCGAGAAAAAATGGAACCCTTTCAACAGTTTCAAACTGTTGGCCCAGGTATATCGGTGGCGGCTGATTCAGCGTGGCAAACCCTGCCCGCAACCCAGTCTGATTACCGTGGATCCGATCAACAAATGCAATCTCAAGTGTCAATGGTGCAATGCGAATTATATATTAAACCATAATGATCAGATGCTTGACGGTGATTTTCTGCTGGAATTGGCGGATTTTCTGCCGCGCTGGCAAGGCTCTCCGGAGTGGCCGGCGGGCGTGGAAGCCATCTGTGTGGCCGGTGGGGGTGAGCCGCTGCTCCATCCGCGCATTGGTCCTTTCATCGACCGGGTCAGTGGGCACGGTGTCGAAGTGGGCGTCGTCACCAACGGCAGCAACATGGACAAGCTCAAGGAGTCTCTTGCCCAGTGTACCTGGGTGGGGGTCTCCGTGGATGCCGGGACCCGGGAAACCTACAAGGCTCTCAAGGGGTTCGATTTTTTTGACAAGGTTTGCCACAACATCGAAGCCTTGATCGAGCATACCCGACGCCACCCCTGCCGCCTGGGCAGTGCGCACCCTGGCTATGGGGTCAGTTACAAGTTTTTGCTGACCGCCGACAACATCGATGACATCGTGCCGGCGGTCCAGCGGGCCAAGGCCATGGGGTGTCGGAATTTTCATCTGCGGCCGTCCGGTCTGGCCTGGGACCGGCTGGCGACCGGTGAGGTCAGCCAGTTTTCCGGAGAGATGGTGCAGCGTCTCCAGGAGGCCTTTGATGCCGCACGCGAATATGAAGATGACGCTTTCGGCATATTTGGCATCACGCACAAGTTTGACCAGAACCTCAATCGTGCCAATATTTTTTCAGCCTGCTATGCCGTATTCATGACCGCCGTCGTCATGCCGGGCCGCCAGGAGAAGAACGAACGGTTCCGCTTTGGCCTCTGCTGTGACCGGCGTGGTGATGCCAGACTGGAGTTTGGCGAGGGGCTGCAAAGTGTCGATGATATTGCCCGCTTGTGGTCTTCCGAGGAGCATTGGAAAATTTTTGAAAAAATCAACCTGAACGATTGTCCGCGGTGTACCTATCAGCCCCACAATCAAATTTACGAGCATGTCATCAAGACGGATGGAATGACGTATAAGTTCATATAATGCGTATTTATCTCAGTTTCCTGCAATCGCCTCTGAACCACGCCATTCCTCCGTATCACCATTGGTCGGCCTACATGCGGGGCGGAATCGGGGAAGCGGGGCACGAGCTGGTTGAATCGCCTGAAGTCGATTGGGCCGAATGCCTGACCTATCGGACCGAGGCCGATTGGCATGCCTGGCGACAACGGACCTGGCCCAGGGTGCTGGACACCGTGCAACGCACCCATCGGGAACAGGGACTTGACCTTTTTCTCTGTTATCTTTTTCCGCAAATGGTGGATGTCGAGGCCATCCGATCCATCAAGGCGCTCGGTATTCCCTGCGTCAATTTTTTTTGCGACAACGTCCGGGAATTCAAAACAGTTCCTTCATGTTATGCCATTTTTGATCTGCACTGGGTTCCGGAATATGACGGTTGCTCCCTGTATGAAAAACAGGGTCTGCCATATCTGTTTGCGCCCATGCCGATGTGGGTTGCGCCGGCCCAGCGCACCTGGGACCATGCGGAGCGGTACGGAACGGTGTTCATCGGTTCTTCCGATATACAACGCATCGCACTCTTTGCCCGCTACCTGGCTTTGGGAGGGCAATTGGAACTCCGGGGTGCCGGCTGGACGGAGGAATCCTCGGCACCGGCGACCAGACCGGGCAAAACCCGGGCATCGGGAGCGAATCTCCTGCTGAATCAGATCGATTTCATTCGCCGGGAAGGGTGGCTTCCATTTGCCCGCAAAATCGGGCAACGCTTCCAGCCCAAAATTTCCCTGGATATTTTCAAACCTTGTCTGGCTCCCCGTCCCGACAATGCAGAGTACATTCGCATTGTCCAGCAAAGCCGCATATTTTTGGGTGTCAATCGTTTTCCCGGTTATCTCCATCCGTTTGCACGTCCAGGGGTCTACTCACGGTTGCGGGATCTGGAAGTTCCCATGATGGGGGCCTGTTATCTGACCGAAATGGCCCCCGGCCTGGATCAGCTTTATGAGGTGGGCCAGGAGATCGAGGTTTTTACAAATGCGGAAAATTTGTTGGAAAAAGTGACCATGCTCAATGCCGATGCGACCCGGCGACAGAGTTTGCGGCGCAAAGGCCAGCAGAGGGTTTTGGCGGAACACACCATTCCTGTCACTTTGGACAGAATCATGCAGCATTTATATGGACGAGCCGGTTGACAGATTGCCTGAAACAGGAACATCTTTAAAAAAACGCATAAAAAATCGGTTTTTTGTTTATAACTTCTTGCAGGGGAAGATTTTGCCATGATCAAACGCAAACTTAAAGCCGGAATTCGGACTTTCTATAATTATTTGTTTGATCCTTATCCGTTGCGTACCATGGCCATAAAAATACTTTATAGATTGGGTATTGGTCCATATCCCATACGGTTGGAACTCGGTGCAATGGATCGTCCGTTTTATGGATATTGCCTTTATCATGGTGCCCGTCTGGCCAAGAAACTGGGGCACAAACGAATCAGTGTTTTGGAGTTTGGCGTGGCGAGTGGTCGAGGTGTTGTGAATCTGGAGTATCACGCCAGGGAAATTGCCCGTGATCTTTCCATGGAGATTGAAATTTACGGATTTGACAGCGGGCAGGGATTGCCAGCTCCCAAGGATTATCGGGACTTGCCTTATCACTGGAAGGAGGGATTTTTCAAGATGGATTTTACCAGTCTCCAGGCACGCCTGACCCGAACGAAATTGGTGATTGGCAATGTTGAGGAGACCTTGCAGGATTTTTGCCAAAAATACAATCCTGCCCCCATTGCAGCCATCATGATGGATCTTGATTATTATAGCTCGACTGTTCATGGCATGCGTGTTTTTGATTTGCCGGATGCCTATATTCTGCCCAGGGTTTTTTGTTATTTTGATGATATTCTGGGTTCGGAGGTGGAACTCCTCAACAATCGGACCGGCATGCGTTTGGCCATGGATGAATTCAATCGGGACAATCCCGATAAAATAATCTCCCCTGCCCATTACCTGTTGTGCAAAAAGGTTGTGGAGTTATGGTATCACCAAATTTTTATTTACCATAATTTCAAACATCGACAGTATAATGATTTTATCAGTGGTGAAAATCAACAGTTGCCTTTGGGTTGATCCGTTTTTTGGCCATTGCACGCCACGTCTTGACCTGGAGCCGGGATTCCCTATCATGGGGGTTTTCCGCGAGTGACGGGAAGTGTACGGTCGGGGGCTTTTGCGGACATTTGGTCCACAGGTGGCCGCTGCTCTGGAGTGGCCGTCGAAACCGAAAATTCAGGTGTGGTGGAAAGAGGTATGTCGTCATGAAAAGGACTTTTCAGCCCAGCATCATCCGTCGCAACCGTACCCACGGGTTTCGTGCCCGCATGGCCACCCGGGGAGGACGGGGGGTTCTTTCCCGGCGGCGCGCCCGGGGTCGGCGGCGTCTTGCCCTCTGAGCAGCCGGCGGTAGAGGGCGGCAAATTTCCCAAAAGTGCGCGTTTGCTGGAGAGCCGCGAATTTACCGCTGTGCTGCGGCGGGGACGCCGCAAGGGAAATGCCCTGTTCCTCTTGCAGGTCTGGTTGCGTCCGGGGCTGGAAAGTCGCCTGGGCCTTACCGTCAGCCGCAAGGTTGGCAAGGCCGTGGTCCGCAACCGGATCAAACGGGTGGCACGGGAATATTTCCGGCACTGCCGGTCGTTGTTGCAGCAAGGTTGCGAATGTGTTCTCGTTGCCCGGCCCATGGCTGGCGAAGTGGATAACGCCGCCTTGACCAGCGCACTTGCCGAGCTGTTCACGCCCTGGTTGGTCAGGGATCGAGGCAACAGGACATGATGGATAAACCATGAGGTGGTTTCTGCTGGTGCTGATTCGTGGATATCAGCTTTTTCTTGCTCCGCTCCTGCCGCCCCGATGCCGTTTTTTTCCCAGTTGCTCGGAATATGCCCGTGAAGCGGTGGCGAAACACGGGTCGCTCCGTGGTGTGTCACTGGCCTTGCGCCGGCTCTTGAAATGCCATCCCCTGCATCCCGGGGGATTTGACCCGGTTCCTTGATTCAATAATATGATCAATCACTCAGGATAAACAAAACATGGATCGGCGGACACTTCTGGCCATTGTCATCTCTTTTTTTCTGCTGGTGGTGTACCAGTGGATCCTGAATGTTTATTTTCCACCCGTCGAGTCGGTGGGACCTTCGGCCATGGTGACACCAACCGGTGCTACAGCCGGTGGGGCAACAGGCGGAGTCACCGAACCGGTTCCCCCGCCGCCGGCCAGTGGTCCGGTGATCGACAAGAGCGTTCCATTGCTGGATGCAGCACAAAAAACACAAGAAAATCAATCAATTCAATCGCAGACAAACCGGTCCCCGACCGTGCCGGTGATTGAATTCAAAAACAAGGTCATTCAAGGCGGTATCTCCCCGATTGGGGGGGAGCTGTCTGATTTGCGCTTTCTGGATTACAAGGACCATCTGGGTCCGGAAGGCAAGCCGATCCGCTTCCTGAAGCGGGATCCGGAAGATATGTTTTTGAATATCAGTGGCTTTGCTGCCGGAGGGGGCGTGGAAGTCCCGCGCAGCACGACCCGGTGGGAACCAGTGGATGAGGCGGATGGCGGCAAAAACAACAGGATCCGCCTGCGGTGGGACGGTGCCCATGGACTTGTTTTTGAAAAAATATTTTCCTGGAAGGCCGATTCATACCTGCTGGAGGTGACGGATCAGGTCACCAACAGCACCGGGTCACCGGTTGATTTGTCCCATTATGCCCATTTTGTGCGCCGGCATCTTCCGCCGGCTGAAGCATCGAACATGGCCCCGACCGACTTTCAGGGACCCATGGGCTTTTTGCAGGGCAAACGAGTGCAATTCGAGTACGACGAATTGCGCAAGGGGGACCATTTTGAGGAGAGTATTGGCGGCTGGGCCGGTTTTTCCGACAAATATTTCCTGGCGTCCATGACCGAAAAAGAGGGACGGGAACGGCGGAAATTCTATTTTGATTTTGATACCCGCAACCATCGGGTCGGGATGGTTTCCCCACCCCAAAAGATTGCTCCTGGCGAGACCCGGTCGTTTCAGACCCGGTTGTTCATTGGTCCCAAGGCCATCCAGGTCCTGGAGGCACAAAATCTGGACCTGGAACGCTCCATCGATTATGGCTGGTTTCATTTTCTGGCCGAACCCCTGGTGCAGATCCTGCTGCTCTTTGATCGCTTTGTCCACAATTTCGGTCTCTCCATCATTCTCCTGACCGTCGTGATCAAGTTGCTGTTTTTTCCCCTGGCGAACAAGAGCTACCGCTCCATGAGCGCCATGAAAAAACTGCAACCCAAGGTGGAAAATCTGCGCAAGCTGTATGGGGATGACAAGCAGCGCCTGAACCAGGAAATGATGAAGCTCTACCAGGACAACAAGGTCAACCCGCTGGGCGGGTGTTTGCCGGTCGTGGTGCAGATTCCGGTTTTCTTTGCCCTGTACAAGGTGTTGTTTTTGTCGGTGGAGATGCGGCATGCCCCATTCATTCTGTGGATCCGGGATCTGTCCGACATGGATCCCTACTATGTATTGCCCATCCTGATGGGTGTTTCCATGGTGGTGCAGACCAAGATGAATCCGGCCCCGCCCGATCCGATCCAGGCCAAGATCATGCTGTTTTTGCCGATTATTTTTACCGTCATGTTCCTGACCTTTCCCTCGGGTCTGGTTCTTTACTGGCTGGTCAACAACGTTTTGTCCATCCTTCAGCAGGGATATATCATGAAGCGAACTGCTTGATGCCATGCGTCCGGCACTTGCTCTGGATGGGGATCCTCTCTTTGGCTTGGCCACGCCACCCGGTCATTCCGGGGTGGCGGTGGTCCGGCTGAGTGGCAAGGGAATTCCGGATCTGTTGCTGCCCCTGTTGCGGAAACCGGATGGGTCGCCGGTCCGGGGAGAGGATTTGCCGGCGCGGGTCATGCGGCGGGTCGATCTGGTGGATTCGAAGGCGGGGGAGGTTCTGGATCAGGTCCTGGTCGTGCATTTTCCGGGGCCACGGTCGTTTACGGGCGAGGCGCAGGCCGAGATTCATTGTCATGGGGCACCTGTGGTGGTGGCCCGGCTGCTGGAACTCCTGGTTGCGGCAGGCATGCGTCCGGCGCAACCCGGGGAGTTTTCCCGACGGGCCTTCCTCAATGGCAAAATGGATCTGGTGCAGGCCGAGGCCCTCATGAGCCTGATCGGGGCGAGTACCCTGCGGGCGGCACGGGCGGCAACCCGCCATCTGCGCGGGGATTTTTCCCGGCAGGTGGGGCAGATCCGGGATGTACTGGTGGTCCTGTTGGCCCATTTGGAGGCGCACCTGGATTTTTCTGATGAGGAGATCGCTCCCGATACCCCGGAACGAATGCTGGCCACCGTGACGCAGCAGCAGGCACTTTTGGAAAAAATTCACCAAAGTGCCAGCCTGGGGCGGCATTTGCGGCAGGGATTTGAATTGGCCCTGGTGGGACGGCCCAATGTCGGCAAATCGAGTCTGTTCAATTGTCTGGCCGGAGAAGAGCGGGCCATTGTCACGCCCGTGGCCGGAACCACCCGGGATGTGAATGAGTATTCCGTGGTGATTGCCGGCGTGCCGGTGCGTCTGGTGGATACAGCCGGGTTGCGGCAGGGGGGCGGGGTGGTGGAGCGGGTCGGGGTGGAACGGGCGCGGGAACGGTTGCGTCAGGCCGATGGGGTGTTGTTCGTGGCCGAGGCCCAGAAGGGGGTGTTGCCCGGGGATCGGGATATCCTGGCAACACTGGATCGGGACAAATTCTTGTTTGTTTGGAATAAAATGGATCTACTCTCAGCCGGACGCACGATTCCGGATGTGCAGTCGGCATGGCCGGGGAGTGTGGTCCTGACGGCTTCCTGCCGGACCGGGGCCGGGATCGACCAGGTCAGGGCGGCCATGGTTGATTTGTTGGGTGCAATACCCACGGATGGTGAAGGGGTTGTTCTGATGCAGGCCAGACAGGTGGCTGCGGTCGGGCGGGCCGTGACGGCCTTGCAGGAGTGTGGCCATATTTTTGTCCGGGGAGGGGATCTTGAATTGGCCGCCATTCCCTTGCGCGAGGCGTTGGCGGCGTTGGGAGAGCTGGTGGGTGAGGTGACGCAGGAGATTTTGCTGGACAAGATTTTTGGTGAATTTTGTATCGGAAAATAGGCCATGATCCGCGTTTCGGCCTTGATCATCCTTTCGGCCATGGACATGGGCTTTCCGAAAATGGGCCTTGATCATCGTTTCGGCCACCGGGGTGGTGACGCCCATCCGGCCTGCTCGCAACAAACTGGATATGCGTATAAAATTGCACAGGCTCCAGAATCTTCCGGACAGATTGGCCCAAACGATGATCAAGGCCAGAAGGGAAGTCTGGTCCTGGTACCTCCGATCAAGCTGGAACAAGGCGGATTTCGGGTTTCATACCCGTGGCTTGACCCATGTTCGTCATCTGTAGTGCAAAATCTGATTTATTTCAATATTT
>JADGCO010000076.1 GCA_015228935.1 Magnetococcales bacterium
ACATAGACATCGAGACGCAACACCATCCACTCGTCAATATCGGACTGAAACTCCAGAATCAGGATCAAAAACACACTGCTAAAACATGTAACTGAAAATTGTAATTAATTTATTACATGACATAAATATTACTGGATGGCCGTCCAGTCAACCCCTCCTCCCTGCCCCCTTCAACCGGACATCGGTGGTCTGGGCCTGCCAGCAACCATCCATAAATCGCGCATACCCGCACCTGTCCCTGCCTGGAAAAGGCACAGACCCTGGGACAGAATCCCGTGCGTTGAAAAGGCACAGACCCTGGGACAGAATCCCGTGCGTGGCCCCAGCCAATCCGGCATGGAGTCAAGCGGATACAGAACCAGAACGGCAACCTTGCAGGCTGACGCTACTTGTACGCATCACTCGCGCTGATCAACCCATAATCACAGGTCATTTCTTCGCCGGGATAAATTTTGCGCACGGCGACACAATCACCATTGGGCCGGTCCAGGCAATTGGGTTGCTTGGAATGGTTCATGAAACGCATGTTGTCGCAGTAGGTCTGGAAGGCGGTCTGGGTTGCCCTGTCCGTGAAAATTGAATAATCCATAAAAAAATCATCGAGTTGTTGCGGCAATCCCTCCCTTTCCACCACGACATCCCATTGGGTGAGTCTGCCGACCAGTGTGCCTTCTTCAATCACCTGATTGGCAAACAGGCCGATGCCATGAATCTGTGAGGGACCAATGACTGTCTTGACGAGTAACATGGATCGTATTCATCTCCGGGCAAAGTATTGAAGTCACGACAACATCCGCCGGGACCATTCCGCAGGACAAGCGCACGATACACGAATGCACGCAACAGTGGAAGAATCCCGTTTTGTTTCGTCAATTATTTTTTTTCGGGTTTCCCGGTCATTCAAGACGCCTTGATCTTGCGGATGACGGCAATGGTCTGTTGCACATTTTCCAGGGGCTGATCCGGCCCCGAAGGGAGGGTGACCACACGCCCGCTGTAACGCAACGAATTGGGAAAATCCCGTCTGGCAACACCCAGATGCGGAAACAGATGCAGGCTGACCGGATGCGGATTGACCTCGATGCCGTTCTCCCGCATTTCCTGGACAAACGAAGCACGTTCATCGACCAGATATTCCGCCCGCAGGGGAATTTCCCCCGCCGCCAGATCGACCGGCACGGTTTGCAGATCCGGAAGATTTTGCAAACCTGCAACATAACTCTCCTGGATGGCGCGTTGCCGGGCGACACGTCCATCCAGACGTGCCATCTGGGCGAGACCCACGGCGGCCTGAATATCCGTCAATTTGCAATTGCTGCCCAGCATGTGGATGGGTTCGTCCAGGGAACCGCCACTCAGACCCTGATTGCGCAGGCGACGCAGATGATTGCGGTCGGACTCCGAGTGGCACACCACAAAACCACCCTGGCCCGTCGTCAGGAGCTTGGCCAGCCCCAGGGAAAAACAACCAAAACGCCCCAAAGTACCCAGACAGCGACCGTGGCGTTGGGAAAGAAAGGCCTGGCAGGCATCTTCCACCACGGGAATGCCCCGCCCGGCAGCCAGGGGCAGAATGGCATCCATCTGCGCCGCATGACCGTTCAGATGGACCGGAACAATCACCCGGGTGCGCGGGGTGATGGCTTCGGCAAGGCGCTCGGGATCCATGACCGGTCGGGATGGTTCCACATCCACCAGAACCACCCTGGCCCCCAGCAACAAGGCGGCATTGGCGGTTGCCACATAGGTTCGATCCGGAATCACCACCTCGCTCCCCGGTCCCACGCCCAGGGCCAGATAACTCAACATGAGCGCCGACGTGCCACTCGTGGTGCAGACGACATGCGGGACGCCCAGACGATGGGCCAACGCCGCCTCGAACTCTTCCGTCAATGGCCCCTGGCTGATCTGTCTGGCCTGGATCGCCTCGGCAATCCGGGCAATTTCTGCCGCCCCGACATCAATCTGCCAGCCTCTAATGGGTGGATGCCCCATGGTGTTTCCCCTGCACATATTCCTCGATGTAGACATTATCGAACGCGGTGGAACAGAGCCGGCTGCACAGCGGAATATCCCCTCCACAGGCAATCCCGGCAAACAACTGCCGCCGCGCCGCGGAGTGCCAGATATCCTTGAACGATTGCGTGTGAATATTGCCGAACCGGCTCTCCTTGTGAAAATGCCGGACACAGGCAAACAGACTCCCCTCATGATCCATGTGGGTCCGAAAATGGATGCCGTCGCAGCGTTGCCAGGCCGCCTGTTGCACCTCCCCCTCCCAGGGAAAACTGTTCCAGCGCACCTCGACCCGTTCATCACGCGCCGCCATTTCCAACAGGGGAATCGCCTCGGGATGGACCGGATGTTTGTACCCCTCCCGGTCGAACCGATTGCGGAATATCAGCTTGTCCGTGCCCAGATGACGATGCAACGCCACCATGTCGGGAATGGAACGCCAATTGGCCTCGAATACCACAAACTGCATGGCCAACTGCACCGGCAGATGCCTTGTGTCCCGTACCTGGCAGGCATGTTCCAGATTGCGGACCAGACGCGCAAAATCCCGGGAATGACAGGCATGCACCCGGGTATAGGTCTCGGCATTGCCGCCATTGACACTGAAACGCACCCAGGTTGTATACGGGAGAATTTTTTCGGCGTTCGCCTCGGTCAGCATGATGCCGTTGGAACTGAATGTCATGCGCAGGCCGAGTTCGTGGCCGTGGGCCATGATTGCCTTGAAATGGGGATGCAACAACGGCTCGCCCGTACCGGCGAAATAGGTTTCCACCCCCCCCATCTCCCGGAATTCCATCAGAAAATTCTTGAAAACCTCCCCGTCCAGAAAACTCTTGTGCGGATCGTAGGGGTTGAACTGCTGCGGATAGCAGTGGATGCAATTGTGATTGCAGCCATGCACCAGGGCCACCTCGATGGTCAGGGGTCCTGGTTCCTGGCCGGCAAGCCATTGTTCCAGCCGGTCATGGTTGTCCTGCAACTTTCCCCCACCGATGCCATCCCGGATCACACCCGCAGCCTCTGCGACAGATTCACCGCAGGAGGCGGCAACAGGATTGTGTATCCGGGGAGTGTGCATCTGGAGAGTGTGTGTCTGAATTAACATGTTCGGCCCTGTCTCCACATATTAGAGGCTGTCCATTAACTTTCGGATAAAAAAAATTGGAATGAAAGATTTTGTTGGGGCTCCGCCCCAAACCCCGCCAAGAGGAAGGGCAGAGCCGCTTCCTCCTGGACCTCCATCCCAGTCTTTTATTCGTTTTTTGAAATTAACAAGTTATTAGACAGCCTCTTAAAGATTTGTCACGAACCGCCGACAAACAACCTCGGGCGGGATGGGTTGCCAACCGATGGCGCGCCGGATTTTGCCAATATCCATGGAAATATCGAGCGGCCATCTTTCTGGAAAATTGAAATCATGGATGCTGCACCAGGTCACTGGTGATTTCCCTGCCGTTCCAAAACGCGCTGCATAGACTTCCCGCAACAGGGTCAACAACTCCCGCCGGGAGTGACGCTCCGGACCACACAGATGGTATATTCCCGTGCAATCCTGTTCGGTCAGTGCCAAAAGGCCATCCACGACATCCTCGACAAAGACAGGGCAGAAATATTGATCCTCGGCACATTGGATCGGCAAATCCTTCGTCAAGGCGGCCAGCCAATCGGTCAACAGGGTACCGTCGCCCGGCTCGATGCCATACACCTTGGAAAGACGCACCACCAACCCGTCCGAAACTCCGGATCCCAGCACATATTGCTCCACGGCCACTTTTTGCCGACCATACGTCACCAGTGGATTGACGGAATCCTCTTCCCGATAGTTGCCCCGCGTGCCATCGAACACCACATCGGATGAACTGAAAACAGGCCGGATTCCGAGGGCATGCAGTTGATCCAGGCACCGTTGCATGTGGGTGACATTGACCCGGTACGACACGGTCTTGTCCCGCGCACAGTCCAGGAGCCGCGCCATGCCAAACAAAACAAAGGCATGCGAAAAGGGACCCCTGCCTCTGACCAGATCCGCCAAGTGCATGGTTTCCGGATCGAAATGCACCCCGCCCGGGAATGCCCGGCGATGCCAGGTAGCCAAGGCCTTCTCCGGTCCCAGGCGGGCATACAGATGCCGGCCAATGTAGCCGGACCCGCCCAGAATCAAATATCGTCTCGTTGCTGTGGTCATGCCGCATGTTCCTGATGCGCCGTTGCCGCACTTCGCACCGTTCTCAATGGTTTTGATCCGTTGACTCTCATGCCCCATTTCCCGGCGGCCCGTTCGCATTCCCGGCTACTGTTCGCATTCCCTGGCGTACAGAGTTCTTCCTCTCCCATCCTGGTCCAGGTTCTGGTACGATCCTGGCGTGGCTGGACAGGCAAAAATTTCCTGCCAATCCTGCCCCTGTACCTGGTCATGCAGATACCGTTCCAAACCGGGATTTTTTTGCCAACAGCGCAAAAAAATCCTGTTTTTTTCATACGTTTTTCTCGGGAGAACATGCGTGGCAAAAGTCTGGTTTGTGGGAGCCGGCCCGGGAGATCCCGACCTGATCACCGTGCGGGGACGTGCCCTGCTGGCCCGGGCCGGGGCCATCCTTTATGCCGGTTCCCTGGTCAGTCCCGGACATTTGCAATACCTGCCGGCAACCTGCACCGTGGCCGATTCGAGCGGCATGACCCTGGAAGAGATGGTCGCCTGGCTGCTGGCACAAGCCGGACAACACCCCGAGGTGGTCCGCCTGCAAACCGGAGACCCGTCCCTCTATGGTGCCCTGGCAGAAACTGCCGGGCCACTCCTGGCCGCCGGCATTGAAGTGGGTGTCATTCCGGGCGTCTCCTCCGCCATGGCTTCCGCCGCCGCCGCCGTGGAAACCCTGACCCTGCCGGAAGTCACCCAGACCGTGATCCTGACCCGGGTCGCTGGCCGCACCCCCATGCCGGATGGCGAACAGTTGCAGGCCCTGGCCCGCCATCGCTGCACTTTGTGCATTTTTCTCTCGGCCACCCTTGTGGAAACGGTTGCCGCCGAACTCATTGCCGCCGGCTGGTCCCCCACCGCCCCGCTCCTCGTGGTCCACAAGGCCAGTTGGCCAGGCGAAGAACAGGTCATCCGTACCAATGTATCCGATCTGGCCAACCTGTGTCGGAGTCTGCCTGTTCAGGGGCAGACCATGATCATTGCCAGTCCGGCCCTGACCGCCGCACGCCATGCCATGCCCCTGGAAACCCGGTCAAGGTTGTACGATCCGGCTTTCACGCACGGATTCCGCTCCGCAATATCAACTGAATAACTCAAGGCCTTTCAGCCTGGCTTGATGCAACTTTGTTATGGAAACGTCTTCCCGACGATCCGAATCCTGCCACTCTCTATCGTCAAATTGCACTTTCAGCTTCAAGTTCAAGGCATAGGAAATCTCTGCCAGCGTCTCCAGGGTCATGTTGCGATGACCATTCAAGACCTGAGACACAAAGGATCTGCTTTTGCCAAGGCGCTCGGCAAGTTGTGCTTTGCTGATTCCTTTTTCCTCCATGTATGCACAGATGCTTTCCGTGGTATCCAGAATGAAATCATCGCGGTGGAATGCACGTCTGTTTTCTTCGGATTCCCGGATCCATCCTTCAATCGTCTGGGTCGCTTGCATTTTTTTGGCCGTACTCTCTGATCTCATAGAGTTTTTTGACTCTCAACATGCGTGTCTTGTCTTTCGGATCCATTTTACGCTGATTTTTGAACACAGCATGACCGATGACAAAATCCCCTCTTCGTTGATCACAGAACCATCCATAGGATGGCAGACCCGGGCAAAGGGTCAAGCCGGCCCAACGGCTTCCATCAGCCGGCGAATGCTTTCTGCCAGATTGCTGGGTTCTTCCACCCGCTGCCGCAAAAAGTTGCGAATCGGACCGATCAGTTGAATGGCACGGTCGATCTGGGGGTTGCTGCCGGCAGCGTAGGCACCGATGTTGATCATATCCTCGGCACGGCGGAAGGTGGCCAGGGATTCCCGCAACCGTCCGGCGGCATTTTTCTGGGTATTGTCGGCCAGGTCCCCCATCAGACGCGACAGGGAACCGAGAATATCAATCGGCGGGTAGTGGTTCTGGGCGGCCAACTCACGCGACAACATGATGTGTCCATCCAGAATACCGCGCACGGTGTCCACAATGGGGTCCTGAATGTCATCCCCTTCCATCAACACGGTATACAGCCCGGTAATACTGCCACGCCCCTGATCCCGACCCGCCCGTTCCAGCAGGCGTGGCAACAACATGAAGGTGGACGGAGGGTAACCACGGCTCGTGGGCGGCTCGCCACGCGCCAGACCCACTTCGCGCTGGGCCATGGCCAGACGAGTCACTGAATCCATGAGCAACAAGACATCTTTCTGCTGGGCACGGAAATATTCCGCCACCGCCGTGGCCACAAAAGCCGCCCGCAGGCGCAGCAGGGGAGGAAGGTCCGACGTGGCCACCACGACCACCGAACGCGCCCGGCCCTCGGGTCCCAACACACTTTCCAAAAATTCCACCACCTCGCGGCCACGTTCGCCCACCAGGGCAATCACGTTGACATCGGCGGCTGTGTAACGTGCCATCATGCCGAGCAGGGTGCTTTTGCCCACGCCGGAACCGGAGAAGATGCCAATACGTTGCCCGCGTCCCACGGTCAGCAGGGCATTGATGGAACGCACCCCCAGATCCAGGGGTTGGTTGATGCGTTGTCGCAAAACCGGGTTGATGGGTTCGGCGTGCAGCGGCACCCACTCCGACAAACGCGGCAAGGGATGGTTGTCAAGCGGTTCTCCGAGGGGACCAATGACACGTCCCAGCAAGCCATGTCCCACCGGCACCCGCTCCACCCGGCCCCGCGACACGATGCGGCTGCCGGGACGAATGCCCTTGATCTGTCCCAGCGGCATCAGCAGGACCGATTCACCCCGAAAGCCGACCACCTCCGCCTGCAAGGGGGTACCATCCTCTGTGGCCACTTCGCACATTTCACCAATGGAAACAACCGGCCCGGCTCCCTCGATCAACAGACCCACCACCTGGGTCACCCGGCCCAGACGATGGCTGCCCAATTTTTCCCGCGCCAACTCCCGGTAATCGGTCCAGGGCAATTGCAGGGGCATGTTCATCCCTTTGGATCCTCCAAAATTCTGATTGAACCGCATCCACCTTGAGATGTGTATTTTTCAAAAAAAAAAACGAATGAAAAACTGGGATGGAGGTCCAGGAGGAAGGGCTGCGCCCTTCCTCCTGGCGGGGTTTGGGGCAGCGCCCCAATTAAATTATTTTTTCCAAGCTGTACATTTCGAAGATGACGCAGTTGAGACGCGATTCAAGAAGGCGAGGAGGCTTGGAGAATGGACTCTCCCAGGGAATCTGGCTGGGTCTCGGCGCGAATTTTGGCGGAAGCTTCCGCGCCGATGGTCGTGGTCGCTTCCAGTGCTTCAGCAACTCCCTGGGGGGACATTCTCTCTTCCAGCCGTTCGCGCAAATGGGAACGCAAGGCGGCTTCGATCTCCTGCAATTGCCCTTGCAGGTCATGCTCCATCCCGCCGATCCGACTCTCCAGGCGGAAGGACCCGGGAGATATTCCTTCGTCTCCCTTGATATGCAATTTTTTGAAATCCTGGAGTCTCTCCAAAAAAACCGCATCGGCAGGCGCGACGGCGAGCGTGATCTCTTTTTGATCATCCATGCGGAGCAGAGCTTTATTGATGCGTCGGGCCAGACCCATGGGATCAACGTGCAGTTCGTACCCCAATATTTCGCGAACCAGCAGGATGGCTGTCTCCACGAGGACATTTTCGGCCTCGATGTACAGACGCGCCGGCAAGGCTTCCAACCCCCGCAACAAATTTTCCAGACGCGGCAGGATCAGGGAGAGTTCCTGTTCCATGTGCTGGCGGCCCATCTCCATGCCGGCTTTTTCTGCTTCGGAAAACACCTTGCGAAAGGTTGCCCGTTCCAGATTTTCCTGACGACGCTGGAACACCTCGTCGGCAGAGATCACCGTTTCCTGGACGTTTTCTTCCTGGACAACGATTTCCGGTTTGGGTATCTGGCCGTCGGGAGATACCCGGATAAACTGCCCGGCATTCTGGCGGGGCAGGCGGGAGACCAGGTCGGCAAACCGCACCACCTTGATGCTGTCGCTGACATCCTCTCCCCGGATGATTTCACTATTGACTATCTGGTCCATGGATTACGGGACTCCCACCCAAACCGGGATTCCAAACAGGCCGGACATCACAGCACCACATCCTCGGAACCTTTGCCCAGGATGACGATGGAACCATCGGCCTCCAATTGCCGGGCAATCTTGAGGATCCCCTGCTGGGCGGCCTCGACATCGGTCACCTTGACCGGACCCAGCATTTCCAGATCTTCCCGCATCATTTCGGCAGCCCGTTCGGACATGTTGCCAAAGAATTTTTCCTTGAGTCGGTCATCGGTACCCTTGAGGGCCTTCAGCAGCTCGTCATTGGCAATTTCCCGCAACAAGACCTGGAAGCTGCGGTCGTCCATCAGGAGCAGATCCTCGAACAGGAACATTTCCTTGCGGACTTCTTCGGCGAGCGGGTTGTCCTCTTCGTCGAGGTAGGCCAGGAGCTTGTCGGAAACATCCCGACTCATCTGGTTGAGAATGTCCGCCACCTTGCGGACGCCTCCGCCTCCCTCCTGGGTATACATGCCGCGTGAAGCCCCCAGGGCGTTCAGCTCCGCGAGCAGGGATTCCTCGATATCCTCCATGGCCCCGGGTGGAAGATTGCCAAGTTTGGCCATGCGCAACACCACATCCTGCTGGACATCGGACGGCAGATAATCGATGACATACGAGGCCTGATCGGTCTGCATTTGTGACAGGATGACGGCGATACTCTGGGTATGTTCATTGGCCAGAAAATTGGCCACCAGGGTCGGTTCCATTTCATTGAGAATTTCCCAGGGGGTATTCTTGGGACCTTGTTGCAACTCCTTCAGGAGTTTGCGAGCTTCATCCTTGCCCAACACCCGGGTGACCAGATCCTTCACCTTCTGCATGCCGCCACGTACATCCAGGGCGGAATTTTCGAAGCGGGTCAGAAACTCTTCCCGAACCTCCCTGACCACCTCCTGTGGCATCTGTCCCATGCGGGAGATGGTGCGGGAGAGTTCCCGCATTTCATCTTCGCTCAATCCCTTCAGCAACACCTTTGAATCTTCATCCGGCAGAGAGAGAATGAACACGGCGGCTTTTTCCTTGCCGGACAATTTCACCTTGCCGCGTGGCCGCCGAGCCGATGCTGTTTCGTTGGCGGTATTTTCCTTGGTATTTGTAGCCATTTGGGACATCCCCACTTTCCCGTTGTTTCCAGATCCTTTAGAAACTTTCTACTCTTCGTTCATCCAGGAGCGCAAAATTTCCCGTGCCTCTTCCTGGTGATCGGAAATCATTTGTTGCGCCAACTGCAAGGTGCGATCCGGGATGACGATCCGGGCCGGTTGATCGGAAGGCATGCTGCCAACCCCTTCCATCATCAACCGCCGTTCCAGATCGGCCACGGTTCCCGGCAGGGCGTCTTCGTCCAATTTTTCCGGCAACAGCAGGGTCTTGACCATGGGCCGGATCACGAAGAAGACCAGCAGGAACACCAGGAGTCCAAACACGCCATACTTGGCCATTTCCAGTTGAAACTCCGGCGTCAGCCACGGATTGATGTCGGCTTCCTGGACTTTGATGTTTTCGAAGGAGGTGTTGGTAACCTGTATGGTGTCCTTGCGCTCGGACCGGAAGCCGACGGCCTCCTTGATGAGCTGCTCCAACTTGTCCATTTCCTTGGCATCCCGGGGATGATAGGTGATGGGATCCCCTGGTTTGTCTGCCTTGTAGACGCCATCCACCACCACGGCCACCGACAACCGCTTGATGCCTCCGACCGGCTCCTGGGTGCGTTTGACGGTCTTGGAAATTTCATAGTTGACCCGTTCCCGTTCCACATTGCGGTTTTGTTGCGACCCGGATCCACCGCCGGCGGTGTTGGTATTGTTGGGATCGTTGGGTTGGACACCAGGGGTGCCGCCACTGCCGAACACGCCATTGCTCGCCTCGTTGACAAACTCTTCGCTCCGGGTCACCTGTCCTTCCGGATCAAAGGACTCTTCCTGTTTTTCCACCCGGGCCAGATCCAGATCGACGGTCACCCGGATGATGCTCTTGTCGGGACCCAACATGCGGTCGAGCATGGTCTGGACCCGTTTTTCCAGGGTACGCTCTTTTTCGAGTTGCAGAGAGAGGCTGCGATCCGGTGCCATGCGGCCATCCTGGCCATCCTCGCGACCGCCAGCCAGGAGATTGCCCTTCTGATCCAGGACAGTAATGTTGCCCTTGTCCAGGCCTTCGACGGATGAGGCCACCAGATGAACGATGCCATCAATCTGGGTCCCGGTCAGGGATTGTGTCAGCTCCACGGTGACCGATGCCGTGGCCTTGCGTTCCTCGGAGACGAACATGGAGCGTTTGGGCAACACCACATGAACCCGGGCACTCTTCACGGCGGAGAGGCTTTTGATGGTGCGTTCCAGTTCGCCTTGCAGGGCACGCTGGTAGTTGACGTGATTCATGAAATCCGTCAAGCCGCCCAGCGAGGTCTTGTCGAATATTTCGTATCCGACCCCTTTTTCAGTCTTGGGTATGCCCAGGGAGGCCAGTTCCAGACGAATCTGGGTCAGCTTTTCGGCTGGGACCCGCACCGTCTTGCCACCATCCGCCAGTTCGTAGGGAACCTTCATTTTTTCAAGTTGTTCCACCAGACTGGCCGCCTCGGCTTCCGGCATCCCGGAATACAACAGCTTGTATGCCGGACGGGAGGCAAACCAGATGACTGCGGCCAGCACGAGGATGGCGGCCAGGGCCGCGATCAGGATGCCGTTCTTGCCAGCCAGCGGCAGACTTTCCATGAATCGTGAGAGGCTCCACGGCTCCGCTTCGCCCTCGGCGGTTGTACTCAAGTCACTTGTCCTGTCAGCCATGGTTACCCTCGACTCATTTCATAAGGTCATGTCAAACCAGATCCACCAACACCAGGAACGTCAGACATCAGACCGGCATGGTCATGACTTCCCGATAGACTTCAATGGCCTTGTTGCGCACCTGCATCAACAGGCGCATATCCAACTCGGCCTTGGCCGAGGCGATTTGCGCATCGTGCAAACTCACCCCGGCGTTGCCCAGCAGGGCACGTTTCGTCATGTCTTCAGACTCTTTCAGTCCGCGATCCGTTTCCTTGATCTGTTCGAGCAGCATCTCCGAAAAGCTGCCCTTTTCCTTGGATTCGGATGTGTCGAGTGCCGACGTGAGCGAAGAGACACCCGACATGAGACCGCTTGTCGAATCAATGGATTGTATGCTCATGACTCATCCTTGCGCGTGTGGGATTATTGGCCGATTTCAAGGGCCTTGACCGCCATGGCCTTGTTGGCGTTCAGGACGGAGACGTTGGCTTCATAGGTCCGGCTGGCCGACATCATGTTGACCATTTCGGTCACCACATCGATATTGGGCATGGCGACGTAACCATCCGCATTGGCATCCGGATGGGTTGGATCGTATTGCATGCGGGGTGGATTGTTGTCCACCACGATCCGGTCCACGGCCACACCGGTAGAGCCGGCTGCCATCTCCTTGTCCATCATGGTGTCAAAAGGGCGTGCCATGAATTGCGGATCGCGTCGCTTGTAAGGCCCCCCTTCGGGAGTTCGGGTCGTTTGGGCATTGGCGACGTTCTCGGCAATCAGGTTCAGCCGCATGCGTTGGGCAGCCAACCCGGATGCCGTCACTCGGAACGAATTCAGAAAATCCATCGTGCATTCTCCTGTTCAAGGGTTCAGATCAGCACGGTCCCTGGTTATTTGCCGCCATCGATCACCATGCGCAACCGGCTTATCTGCCCGGAGAGTGATTGCGCGGCATAGTTGTAAAGCAACTGGTTGGCGGTTTGTTGGGCCATCTCCTGTTCCATGTCCACCGTGTTGCCATCCCCCTTGGAAATGGCACTCTCCACTTCCTGCAACTCACCGGTTGCCGGCATGAAACCGTCATTCGGAAAGTGCCGACCGTCAGTTCGAGCCAGGGCCAACTCTCCCGGTGGAGGGGACATGGCCTCAGCCAACTGCGCTTCAAAATTCAACCGGCGGGCCTTGTAGCCGGGCGTATCCGCATTGGCCACGTTGCTGGTGATGATTTCCTGGCGGCGCTGGCGCAAATCCAGCAGGTTTTTTTTGAATGCGCCCGCTGCGCCCAACAAACCCATTTCAGACATACATTTCCCCTGACAAATAATTGACGACCACAGCCGGAAAAGGGTGCGGTCACCAGGAATATGCAGGATTTATGCCTGAGAAAGGAGCAGCGGCAGGAAGTTTTCAGAAGATGCCCAACAGGTGCCATTCGTCATGGCAAACGGGTACGCAGATGGTTCGGGCAAAGTGGCCCGGGCGTCAGGATTCCTGAAGCAGAGTCAACCGGGTATCTTCTTTTTCCACCTTGGGTGAAGGAATGGGATAATCGCCGGAAAAACAGGCATCGCAATATCCCGCAGTGCCGCCACTGACGGCCTGATACAAGCCCTTCAGGGAGATGAAGGCCAAGGATGTGGCTTCGATATACTCGCACATCTGAGCCACGGAGTTGTTGGCGGCCAGAAGTTCCCGACGATCCGGGGTGTCGATGCCGTAAAAACAGGGGTGAGAGGTGGGAGGAGAAGAGATGCGCAGGTGTACCTCTCTGGCTCCGGCAGCCTTGACCATTTTGACAATCTTGCGACTCGTCGTGCCGCGAACCACCGAATCATCGACCAGGACCACCCGTTTGCCGGCAAAAAATCCTGGTGGGCTGTTGAGTTTGATTTTGACCCCGAAATGCCGGATGGATTGCTGGGGTTCGATGAAGGTGCGGCCAACGTAATGATTGCGAATGATGCCCAGTTCGAATGGAATTCCGGATGCCTGGGCAAAGCCGAGCGCAGCCGGAACGCCCGAGTCCGGAACCGGCACCACGACATCGGCATCGACCGGATGTTCCTGTGCCAACGTCGCACCGATGCGTTTGCGGGCCTCGTAGACATTGATTCCATCAATGGCTGAATCCGGTCGGGCAAAATAGATATATTCAAAAATGCAGAGTTTGCGCTGCCGACGTGGAAATGGAAAATAGGATTGCAATCCTTCCGGGCCGATGGTGATCATTTCGCCCGGTTCGACATCCCGTTCAAACTGCGCACCGATCAGGTCCAGGGCACAGGTTTCCGATGAGAGGACCCAGCCTTTGTTGTCCAGCCGGCCCAGGACCAGGGGGCGGATGCCATGTGGATCCCGGACACCGATGAGACGACGTTCGTTCATGGCGACCAGGGCATAGGCCCCGCGCACCTGAAACAGCGCCTCGGTAACCCGTTCATAGAACGTCTGCCGCCGGGAGAGGGCCGTCAGATGCACGATCACTTCCGTATCCATGGTGGATTGGAAGATGGATCCCCGGCGTTCCAGGTCGCGGCGCATCTGGACGCCATTGACCAGATTGCCGTTGTGGGCGATGGCCATGCCGCCGTCCGCCGTATCCACAACCAAAGGTTGCAGGTTGCGCTGACTGGCGCTGCCGCCGGAGGTCGAATAGCGGACATGGCCGATGGCCTGCCGGCCTTGCAACCTGGCCAGATCCTGGCGTTTGAACACATCCGCCACCAGACCCCGTCCCCGGTTGATGTGCAGGATGCGATCTTCCACCGAGACGATCCCCGCCGACTCCTGACCCCGATGTTGCAGGGCATAGAGTCCCAGATAGACAAGATTGGCGGCTTCGGGATGATCGTACACCCCGAAAACACCGCACTCGTCCCGGAAATGGTCGTCGAGAGAGTCGTCGTCAAAAATACCATCGCGCTGGAAAATCAACTGAGTGTGTTTCCATAAAAGAGGAAGCAGGCCGAAGCTGCCCGGGAAAAGGTACCTGTCGCAAACCCCGGAAACAGGTACCTGTCGAAAACCTGGAAAAAAAAATTCTAGCAGAAAAGCAGGTCCAGAGAACAGTCCTGCATCGCTCCATGTTCCATCAATTTTTTTGGCGTCCGTCCGTCACGGTATATTCAATTTAAAAATTTTTCGATGCAACGTGGCGATGGGCAGGCGTGCCATCTCTTCCCGACCGACCCAGCGCCACTCCGTGTGCCCGGCTGTCACGGGTTCTCCTGACCGCCAGGAGGCTCGCCACACCTCCGCAGTCAGGTGAAAATGGGTAAAACTGTGGCGCACGGCAGTCCCTTTGGCAATCTGCTCGATCTGCACGTCGAGTTGTCCGATCAGGTCTCGGAGTGCATCCGGACGCAGAGTGGGAACAGGTTGTGTCCCTGGCGGTTCCCAGAGTCCTCCAAGCAATTTTTGTTCCGGTCTGCGGCAAAGGAGCAGGTGCGTATTCTTCCAAAGCAGCAGGGTTGCCTGCCACAGGCGGGGTTTTTCCTTGCGGGGTTGCCGGACCGGAAAGTCGGTTTCCCGGCCCAGGGCGTGCGCCCGGCAGGCGGTGGCCCATGGACAGCGGGCACAGTCGGGATGGCGCGGGGTGCAGAGCGTCGCCCCCAGGTCCATGATGGCCTGGGCATAATCCCCGGGCCGGCTGACCGGGGTCAGACGCCGGGCCAGCTCCCACAAGGTGGCCTTGGCGGTCGTGACGGGTTGTTCCAGGGCCGTCAGACGGGCCAGGACCCGTTGTACATTGCCATCGAGAATGGCGTGCGGCTGATTGTGGGCAATGGCCAGGATGGCCCCGGCGGTGCTGGGACCGATACCGGGCAGATGAACCATGGCCGCATGATCGGTCGGCAGGTGTCCACCAAACCGGGTGCAAACCTGACAGGCCGTGGCATGCAGGGAACGGGCACGCTGATAATAACCCAATCCCTGCCACAAAATCAGGACCTCTTCCAGACTGGCCGCAGCCAGCGTGTCGATGGTTGGAAAACGGGTCATGAAACGGGTGTAATAGGGAATGACGGTCGCCACCGTGGTTTGTTGCAACATGATTTCCGCCACCCAGATGGCATAAGGATCGCGGGTCGTGCGCCAGGGAAGGTGCCGCCCGTGTTCGTCATGAAAGGCCAACAATTGGTCAGAGAGGGTGTCCGGCAACACGATCATTCCTGAAAACGCATGAAAAATCCCGCCGACCGTTTTCCAGATACCGAATGAGGATTTTGGATCCTGGGATTGGACTGTGCCACCCTGAAAAAAGTCAATCAGCCAACACCTGTTGCTCTGGATCGGCTGCCGGGATGGTCAACAACAATTCTGTGTCATCAAGCAGACGGTACACGGGCCATTTTCCGGAATTCCTGAAACTTTCATCCAGGATGATCGGCACACCATCGCCTCGTTTGTCCATGAAAAACTGGCGTGGCAAATTGTGACGCGCTTCATCTTCGTTGGCAACCGGAGAACGGGCCAACAGGGTGGTCAGCAATTCGTTGCGGGTCACCTGCCGCAAAGGCAGAGAGTCGATGGTCAGGGTATTGGGCAGCGCACCCGGCGAATACAGTTCAAGACGATCATCGAACATGAAAAGCCGGATTTTTGAACCGGCGATGGCATAATCCCGGTGCGCCACGGCGTTCACGACCGCCTCGAACACGGCACGGAGACTGAACTGGGGCATTTCGACCCGCCCTGGTATTTTTCTGGCTGCAACACGCATGTTGCGCTCTACAAAAAGCAGGGCATGGCGGATTTGTTCATCCAGGGGTCCATGAATCTCCGCAGCATCCAGTTGCTGGTTGGTGTCCTGCCGCACGCCACGATAGCGCACGGCCATGATGAAGGCATGCGACAACCATCGGGCCGGTTGTCTGGAACACATCAGCACACCGGCGACCGTGGCCCGTTCCGTACCTGTATCGTCGGCCTTGAGCAGACCCAGTTTGCGGAGCGTGATGGCGGGCAGGTGGGGGTTGGCATCCATGCCCGGCAGGGTCGTGGCATGCGTGCCAGGAAAACGTTGCCACAACGCCCTATCCAGGTCATTCAGGGTCGTGCCAGGAACGGGTTGTTCATCGAAGCGGATGAGCCGGGCCTGACTGCGCTGTTGAAACAGACGGGCCAGCACCTCGGGGGACATTTCACGTTTGGAACTCCCCTGGCGGTGAAAATATCCTCCCGGACTTTTATGGACAAAAAGCGAGCGTGGAATGTCAATTTTCAGGACCGGACGCGGCACACCGAGCAAATCGGGCAACTCCAGGCGCAGGGAGAAAAACTGAAGAGGCGGTTTAATATTTTCATTGCAAATTTCAAAAATATAGCGCTCCACAGCATCGAGGTTTTCCCGTGCAATGCCCACGATATCCCGGCTTTTGTCATCCACCCCGAACACGATGACACCACTGGCTGTATTGGCCATGGCGGCCATCTCGTCGGCCAGATTTGCCCGTTCAGGTCCTTTGACCTTGTTGCCTGCCATGGAGACATTTTTGAGTTCCAGGGAACTGTCTTCACCAAGCTGGATTTTACGCAGCAATTCCGTCGCGCTGTCAAACATGCTGACCTCCATGGGCAATGCGGCGGTACCGTCGTTCAAAGGCCTCCCGGCCCCCTTCCATGATGCGACAAATTTCCTCGCGGACTTTTTGTTCCTGTAAATTTCCTGCACAGTTGATCTGGGTTTGTCCCCCAACGACCCCCAGGGATATGACCTGCTCGGCATCCCCATTGACGACAATGTTGGCATTGTGTGTCACAACAATAACTTGACGATCCGGTTTGCTGGACCTGAACTGGGACACGATCAAGTCATAGATCAACTGATTGTCAAGATCGTCCTCGGGCTGGTCCAGGATCAACGGCTCCTCGCCATAGGAAAGAAGAAAAGCCAGCAAGGCTGCCGTTTTCTGCCCTGGTGAACCCGCTTGAATACTTTGAAAATTTTTCCCATTTCCAGATGAACTGTAACGTACATCCAGGGCATCATTCGGAAACCAGATTTCCAGCCGATCCAGTTTCTCAGGAAGTAACATCTTCAGTCTTCCAACGAACCGTGAATCCCTTGCAGTATATTCATTGCTTGTACCCGTTGTATATAATTGCCGCATGACACGTTTCAACCTGGAGATACTTTCCTCTGGTTGATTGTTCTTGATCATGTCCAGCAAGGTACCTTCATTGAAAACTCCCGTGTCCCTGTCACGAGTACCAATATCCTTGTCAAATTTTCCAGATTCGCAATCAATCATTTTTCGAAAGTGTTCTTCCAGCATATCTTTATCGCCACATTGCACAACACGGATGCTGACGTACTGGTTGTCATATAAATATTTTTCGAGAAATTGCGTGCGCATACGTGTCAGGGATGTGCGCAATATTGCAAGAAATTTCAGTTTATTGTCTTTCTGGTTCTGAAGATCCTGCAAAGTGATACGTTGTGACTCCATATCTTTGAGTTGCTGTTCCAAGACATGCTTTTTTTGCAAAAGTTGGCCAAATTCATTCGGTTCTCCAGCCTTTTCCTCGCGCAATTTGTTGCGCAAGGTTTCATATCGTGTCTCCGCATCATGCAAAGCTTGTTTCCATTTGGAAATGGAGTTGTCAGATTGCCAAATTTGCAGACAAGCATCTGCCTGTCTGGCCAATCGTGCCACGATACGTGCCATTTTATTCAGACGACCGGCAACACGAACCACCTCATCCATGACTTCACGATCAGATGCATCATCCGGGTCGAACAGGGATAATTCCATGGAAGCGGGCGTAATCTGGGTTTCCAGTTCCCGCAACCGTAATCCTGTTTCGGACCAAGTCGTAACCCAGGCATCCAGGGCACGCTGTTGCTGTTTGCGGTGTTGATACAGTTGCAGAATGGAGGCATGCTGCGTTTGCTCAAAAGTGACCAGCCGGCGTTGGATATCCAGCAACTCACTCTTGATATTTTCCTCATTTTTTAACTTTCCAAATACTTCCCGTTCTTTGGCACATAATGCCAGATAGGATTTTTCAGTTTCCTCCCATTTGGTTTCCCAGTTCCGGTATTCATCTCCCAGTGCGTGATCAATTATTTCAAGAAGCTTATTCGGCGCTTTGGCAAACTCAAAGATTTGTTTCTGACTGAATATGCGAACAGGACATAAATTTGCAATATTCCCTTCTGTCGGTTGCCATGTTCCCGTTTCATCACACACCTCCAGACTGATTTTCTCACCTTTTTGAATCCATTGGATACGAAATCTTCCATATGCCTTGCGATAGATGACTGTCAACCGGGTATCCTCGGTCAACAATCCATCATCCTGACGTGACGATGAAACCCTGGCATATTTTTCAAAATCTTTCTGTAAACTTGCAGGCCACTCCCCCCACCGGCGCAGTGCCAAACGCAAAAATTCGATCAGAGTGGATTTACCAGTACCCCGTCCACCAATCATGGCATTCATCCAGGGATTGAATGAACATTCAAAATCAGTCGGGCCACGTCCCATATAACGTGCCTTGCTGACGATCAACGACTCAATACACGATTCTCCATGAACATTCGGATTGTCTCCCTGGGGATGGTCTGAACGCCGGATGGAAAGCTCGCCATCCAGTAATGCAAGACGCAACCCCTCCAGGGATGGTTGTCCCATTTTGACCCAGGTGAAGCGGCTTCCAGGATAATTTTTTCCACTGGAACCATCGGGATGGTGGGCATCTGAACCCAATATCTCCGTCCATGTACACTTATTATCGATATAAAGTTGGGGTTTCTCACTGTTCGAATCACACACCTCCATGGCAATCAAATGTTTGCTTTTAATAATTTGAGCTAGAGAATCTCCTTTATCAAAATCCTTGAAAAGTCCTTCGTGACCATCTACATGTGCCGGGATTGCCAATCCGCCACATTCGATGATTTGATCAATAACTTCTACAGCCACTTTTCGAGTAATTCCACTCTTACTGCTTTTTAAATCAAGTCCAACAGCACCAAGAAATCGATCAATATCACTTCCCTTGGTTTTTTGATCAAACAAAGCCAGCAAATGAAAACCGCCATTGACCGTCAGCTCTACCCCGGGAAACAAAACCAGGGAACGATAATCATCCGGTTTCTCTGAATCCATCCTGGATAATTCATTTTTCAATTCATCAATCCATGCTCCCGTATTGTGGTCTGTAATGGCCACACAATCCACCTCGGCACGCATATAATCCAACAGCCACTCTCTTGGGATGCGTTTTTTCAGGTTCTCTGCATCCGGTCCTTTTCCATAATCGGAAGATGCAGGTGTGTGGGCATGAAAATCAAACTTCCACCAGCGCGCTCCCGGCCAGGACCATAACGTGTTCTCCTTTGTTGCTCTTGCTGGAGGTACCTTTATAACACCGCTCATTTTCATTGCTCCCAACCAAGCATAAATTCAACGCATCATCGAATAATCAAATCCTAATTTTCGCATTTTTTCCGTTGAAAGTCAAATATAAAGAAAGAAATAGGATAATTAAAATAAATTAACATTGTTTGGGCTGATGGTGGCGTACAGGCCAGATGCTTTTTTTTCACATGCCCCCACCAGCGGTGTCACCACGACCGCAGCCACCCACGATACCAGCAGGGCAA
>JADGCO010000077.1 GCA_015228935.1 Magnetococcales bacterium
ATTTAGTAAAATATTGAAATAAATCAGATTTTGCACTACAGATGACGAACATGGGGTAAGGCGTTCCAGATCGACAGGGGGTATGGATGTCGGGGTGACCAGCCTGGGATGCTCGGTCACCACGCCAACTTCTGGATCATAAATCACTTGCTCCGATCCGTCGGGCAGGAGTTGGCGCACGGAGATCAGGTGTGCCGTGCCGTTTTCATACCCAACCCCACGCGCCAATGCCCGTTGCCAGGCGAGAATGATCAGGGGCAATTGGGCGAGTGCCCGCCCCACAAGCACCATGCCGAAAGTCAACTGTTCCCCCGGCATAAAGGAGCGTTTGCCCCAGGGTGGGGGCTCGATGACATAGGGATTCGGAATGCGCACGAAATCCTGGACCGCATGTCCAATAGGTGGCGGCGGAGCCTCGAAAATCAGCGACCAGGGGCAGGTCCTGATGATGCCGCACCCGGTGCAGGTTTTTTCCCCGGTCAGACAGGTGATATGCCGCAACGCCGCGCCAAAGACCCCGCGCAACGCCGAACCGGCATACTCCGGCAATCGCATGGGCGTCGTTACCTCCCAGGTGAAGAGGTAACGGGTGAGAGAAAAAGGGGATAGCAATGTCGTCATATGGATAAGGCATCCTGAAGTGATTGCAACTTTTTTTTATCGACACCTTTGAGTTTACAAGGGAGTTCTTCGTGGCAAACCCGGGCCAGTTCAGTTCTGTCTTCGGCTGGCCAGTTGGCAGCTTCCTTGACCAGTTTGCCAGCGTTTTGCCATAGAGTGCCGCTGATGGGTTGGGGAATGGGTTCCTTGCTGATGGCTTGCCGAAATGCTGCAATCTTTTGTTGATTGGGTGTCATGGCAGCAAGACGGACTTGATGCGCTGCTTCCTCAGCGGCCTTTTCGGCTGCCAAGGCTTGGCGATCCTCTTCAGCCTTGTTTTTTTTAGCTTCTTCATCTTGAATGCTTGCCAGTTTCTTGTCCGAAGCATTCAGGTGACTGGCTCTGTCGTTCTTGAATCTTTGTGCCAGTTTTGCCAATTCCGGGGCGGTCTCATCCAGGGGTCTTCGCTGACCATCATCCAGTTCGACCAGCAACCAGCCAAATGGGAGCAGCTTGTTTTCCATGTTGATTCCACGAGCCGCCAGCCAGACCGTAGAGGGTTCTGTAACCCAATCTCTTCCTTGAGGTCTGTAAATGAAACGCGCACCGTTCAGGGTCACTGATTCTGCTCCACAGTGACGCCCCACGCGCAGTAGGAAGGCATGGCCTGATTTCAGTAACCAATGCAGTTCACCATCATGAATGGATTGGCGAATAGTTTTTGCCCACTCCTGGTCGAGAAACCCATGCATCTCTTGCAACTCTCGCTGCAAATGATCCATGTAATAGGTGTTGCATTTCTGGACGATGGTTGTATGATCCCATTGACGGATTTTGGGTGGCAGTCCCTTCTTGTCGGGAGGTTGGACGTCGTCATATTTCCGGGCTTGTTCAGGGTTCAAAAAGGAGATGTCTGCGGTAAAGGATTCCAAGCCCATGGGTGGGAGGCACTCCAGCGTTTGATAAGGCCCTTTTCCTTCCGCGCCGGAAGATTTGCGGTTGACAGCAAAAAAGACTTCATTATGACGATCTGGCCCAAAGGAACAGGCATCTCCCACGCGGATCAGACGCATGGGATCCAGTTCAAATTTTTTTGGCAGACACCCCTTCAGGGTGTCCGGTAAAGGAGAGAGTTCTTTCCAGGACTTTCTTCTGTCTTTTGCTTGCTCCCTGTTGCTCAGGGATTTTCCACCATGAACCTCATCCAGTAATGCGGTACGGATTGCCCCTTTGAGACTGCTGCCCGGCATGACGGGATGGTTTTTTTCCGGGAGAAACGATGTGCGTTCGATATTCAGGTTATTGACACTCTTGGTGTCTGCCTGTGTGGTCTTGCCGACTCTCTTGTCATAAAAAGCTTGCATACCATCACCCACCGGCAGGCGTCGGGTATGCAGGGGAAGTAACATTTCTTTCCGTGTGTGAAAAAATTTCTGGATTTTCTGGATGATTCCATCGCCTTGTTCTTTGGAGACGATTTCCAGCAACTCATTGCGGGATTTTTCGTCCCGGGATAATGCCGCCACTGGATCGAAGGTGTAGAGGACACCCTCGTCAATGATATAATGCGTCGGTTCGTAATTCTGTCCGCAGCCGATATGTACCGGCGACAGGGTGGAGATGACCATCCGATAAGGTTTCATGAATGGGTTGATCATGGTTTATCACTCTCCCAGTCTACCTGGATCCCCACCACCGGGGCATAGCCTTGATGCACGGTTTCTCGAACAACTTTTGACAGGTTTCCATCTCCTCCCAATCCCTGGCCCACGAAGAGAACGTCAATCATTTTTTCATTCGGTGTCAGTACCGCTCCGGCCTTGGCCAATAAAATTGGGCTTTTGAACACATTCCCGGTCAACGCAGCCACATCGCCATGCCGTCCGAAACGGGTGAACACTTGATAGAAACTGCGACTGGAGTTGAATCCGCATCTCTGGGGAGTACAAAATCCCAGCGTCAGCCAGGCATTGCTTTGCTCCTGGCGAGGTAGTGGTTCTTCACTGATTTCATTCTGTTCCACGGAAAATTTTCCCAGTCCCGTGCTGGCATCCTTGCCAAAACCGGACAAACCCACGTCGCACAAGGCACCGATCAGTTCAGATTGAGACAGACGCGCCGGATCATGGAGCAACCAGAGATCCAGCAATGTATCCGGTGGGAACCATGTCTGTTCCACAGCATAGGGTGCGAAGCCGTTTTTTCCCGTGGTTCCTGTCAACCGATTGATGGAGTTGTGGGGTTGGGGACGTTCAATTCGCCCAGCCTTGCATTCTTTCCGATCCGATGTGAACCAGATCTCTTGTTCGGAACGGCACTCCTTGATCCAATCGGCCAGGGAACGTTTCATCTTTCGGCTGGGGAGCCATACCCGTTTTTTGTCCATCTTGCGATTTTCCCCATGTTTCTTGCCTGCTTTGCCAACCTCTTGATCGGGTTGCCGGGGTGGTGGCAGATGGGGCCGAGGCCAGTATCCGGCGGGAAAAATGTCTGAAACCACCAGGAAGGGCTTGCCCTGTGTGTAATCTTGCAACCGTTCTTTCAACCATGCATCGCCATGCCGATTGCGCAAGGCCCAGCAAAGTTGTCCGAACAGGGTGTCACCGTGGAGCGGGGTGGCAAAGGCTGTCAGCGGTTCGATAGTGACGAGCAGCGTTTTCATTTTCCAGCCTTTTCAAATGGTTTTGCATTATTGAGTTTTTCTTGATAATCCTTGCTCGTCAGCATGAACGCGATCCGTCCATATCCCCGTGACCCGGAGCCACCCAGACTGTCCATTTCCAACAGTTTCAGCCCATCAAACAGGGTGGTGAGCATCTCTTCTTCCTTTTCAGTGTCCAAAATCTTGATGGCCACCTCGAAATTGAATCTTGCCCCTGCCGGTACCCGTTCGACGTTGCGTGGGTGTTCCGCAACTCCACGCACCCGGTCGATGGTATTTTCCATTTTGATCTCGGTGAGAGGGAGGGATTTGCCAGTAATTTTTTTGACCCAATCTTCATCAAGCAGACAATCCCGGAAAATCAGACGACTGGGACCAACTGTCAGTGCCTGCTCTTTTGTCAGCTCATCCCCACCAGAAACACCGAACAGCTTGATGATGAGTAAGGCAGAACTTTTCTCTCCTGGATCCTCGCATTGATCATAGAATTTATACCCGACTGGACTACCGCCGTTGACCGCAGCCAGCCCGGATCGCCACTCCAACAAACTGCGGATCTTGCCCTTCAAGCTGCTGCCAGGGATATAGGGCTGGTTGGTGTGAGGATGTTTGATCACGGGGTTGTCTGATCCGCCGATATGCATTTCGGTGTTGCCGCTCCCGATGTGCAAACCGGTCGAAATTTCAATAAATCCGGTAATTTTCCGAATGTCGGTCAGCTGCATGAGAAACTCCTTTGATTGTGTGTTGTCAACTGCCATCGGCAGCAGTATCAGCGAACATGATGACCAGGGCTTGCTCCAATTCCGGTACGTCCAGGGTGGCGGTATTCCAGATGATCTCCCACTCCACGGAGAAATAGGCATGCACCACGAGGTTACGCATCGCGATGACATCAATCCACGGGATGTTCGGATGACGTTCTCGATAGGATTTTGGCAATCGGGCCGCCGCCTCGCCAATCACGATCAACTTTTGCAGAACAGCACTACGGATCAGATCATCGTTGACAAACGCCTCCGGCGTTGTCCGGGCAATGAATCGACGTATGGCTTGGGCAGCTTCGAGCATATCCGTCAGGTATAAGGATTCATGTCGCATAGATGACCTGCGCGGAGGCCAGAATTTCAGCCCGGATGTGGGGTTTCAGTCCCCGTTTTGGGACCAGATCGACGGAACGCGCCAGCAAGGCTGACAGTTCTCTCTGCATGCGCGACAAGGTGAACAGTGTCACCCGCGCACCAGTTTGGAACTCCACCAACAGGTCCACATCACTGTCATCCGAGAAAGTGTCGTTCATCGCTGATCCGAACAAAGCGAGTTCGTGGACCTTCCATCGCTGACACCATTCTTTTAATGGTTCCTCGGGGATCTCCAAATGATCTCTGATGTGTGTCAATGGTGATCTCCTTATGAATCCTTGGGTCGCTTTTCCTTGTAAAATCCCATCAGTGCCTCCATGAAGAGTTTGAAACTTTTCATGGTTTTTGGGTCGTTCACCTGGGATAAACAATCACGCAGAAGCTTGACAAAATTGTCGTCCACCAGTTTTCTTCCATGGGCATAGGCTGCTTTGGCATTGAGCATCTTGATGAATGGAAGAAACTCTTTGAACTTGGCGACATCGTTTGCTTCGACTTTTTCGGCCCACATGCAGATTTCGTCATAGAAACGTCGAATTTGTGTTGGTTTGTTGATTTTTTTGTCACTCTTGGCCAAAATTTCCGCTGCTTCCCTGGCAACTGCATCAAACAGATCAGCAGAGATGGTATCAAATTTAATCTTGCTGGTATCCAAGGATGGTACCTCCGGTTGTCTGTTGGCTGCAGTACCGTCAGCACCCCTGGATGGTGCTAGTTTGCTTTTTGATGACGTTGATTTAGAAGATAACTGGTTGTTCATTCGGTTTCTGCCTTTCTGCGTTGGTAAAGATGTGTAAATAGGGCGATTTTATAATTACCTTTTTTGACGTCTATCTGTCTGCTGATTGTTTTCACAAATTTTTCGTTATAGACTTCCTTGCGTTTATCGTCCTTTACGTCACGCATTTTATCGATGACAAACCGCCAGGTTCGGTAGACGAACCAGGAACGCCAGATATGATCTTCCGGTTTCACCTCGGCATTTTCCGCCTTGTCGCACAGATGGAGCAGGCCGTAGAGGTAGGCGGTACTCATCTCGACCTTGTATTGCTCCTTCAACGTCGTCACCAACTCTTGCAGGTCATGTTCCGCATCCAGCATGGCGATGAAAGTGTTCCAATCGACGGTGCGCCCCCAGCAGGTGATGGCATTTTTATCGATCTGTTCCTGGTCTGGGTCATCTTTGTATTGTTTGGATCTGACCAAGGCCTCTTCAGCCATCCCGGCCATGGCGGGAATGGGTATGCCCGGTTTGGTCATGGCCAGTCCGGCGGAAAAATGGATGTCGCGATTGGCGACATAACGGGCAAACTCGTTTTGCATGGACTCGGCTAGGCGGATTTGTGCCAGCCATGGCCCAATGAGGAAAAAGTCATCCCCGCCAGCAAACACGGTGTAGGTGTTTGGGAAGTGTCGGGCACAATGCCAGGGCAACCAGATGGCAAAAAAGGCGTTCAGTTGCCGTGACAAAGCCGCCATGCGGGCGAAGGTGTGATGATCCTGCAATCCGTGGCGGAAAATGTTGCCGAGGTTGTCCACGTCGCCCTTGAAGGTGGCAAGGGCAGCCACGCCACGCTTGATGCCTTCCGCATCTTCATGTGTGCCAGATTTGGCAATATCTTCAAACTCTTTGATTTTTTTATCTTCCTCATTTTTTGCCACATAGCCATTGATGGCCCGCCGGGCATAGCCGCTCCATAATGGCGTCGTCCCCTGCGGATGCGGATCATCGGCAGCCGGTGCCGAAAAATCCCAGGCCCGCAACAAGGCCCCTTCCCGTGCCAGTTGGCCAAATTTGCCGCTCTCTTCTTCATCGCCGGTGAAGGTGATCCGGTAGTCAAAATAATCCATCGCCAGATAATCCAGGGTTTGGTCATCATGTTCGGCATGACGGGTGATGAGCAGACGATCCTTTTTGACCAGTTTTTCCCCGATGGTGATCTGGTCGTAGCACAGTGCGCAGACCATTTTGTCGTTCTTGTCTGTCACGGCGGGCTTTTTGCCATCCACCACGCACGCCTTGTGCGGATAGTCGGTCACAAAAACCGGCTCTGGCGGGTTGCTGCCGCACAGGTCGAAACGCTGGCGTTTGCGTCGCTCCAGATCCCTGAACAGGCGCGTGACCAGCGCACCAAAGTGCTTTTTGTTGAAATCCTGCCTCTGCGCCCTGGTGAATGCCAGACCGATACCCCCCTGGCCAAAGGTTTGTTTCAGGAACCACTGGTCCAATTTTTGCCGTACCTGCTCCAGACGCTGTTCGGCATCCGGCAGGTTGGGGGCGACGATCATAAATTTGCCCGCCGCATTGATGATCTGGCTGGTGACCGGCAACTGGAAGGCCTGCAACACCTCGATGGCCGCCAACTCCGTCAACAGGGAGACCTGAAAGGAGCGTCCCCGCAACAGTTTGGCCGCCATTTTCGTGGTTTCCCCGCCGTTGGCCAGAATAAACTCCTGGATGCCGAAAAAATCTCCCTGGATCAGGAAAAACTCTTCTTCGGCATTTTCGTCCCATTTTTCCTTCCATTGTGCCTCGGCGAATATCGAATCAACGCTGCCATGCGCCGCGTGATGCCGCCACAAAGCCACCGCCAGGGCCGCCGTGGCCTTGGAGTGATCGTAGAGCGATACATCTGCCGGAACGGGCTTGAAATTTTTTTCTTTCGTGAATGTCACGGTGGCCGAGGGGATGGCATGGGTGAAGGTCAGGTACAGACTGTCGAAATGATCCAGCCACAAGGGCAGGGCGTAACGATGGGATCGTGGAATATTTTCCAATCCGGCAATGAATTGATCCCAGAGATCCTTGTACTCCTTCCTGGCCGTTGAATCGTCTGCGGGAACGGTTGCATCTTTCTCGACTGGAAAAAGTGTTGCCGGGGCCATGGCGCGCAATGGGTAACGCTGCAAGGCTTTTCGAGGTTCTTTCTCGCCGTCATTGATCGCGATTCGTTCCAGGATGGACCACATGCGTATCCGTGTTGTGGAGACCCGTTTGTGGCCTGTCGCCTCATCCTCGTGGCCTTCCTCTGCCTCGTTGTATTCCTTGAAACCCGACCGCTCGAATCCGGAAGCCAGACGGTCAGCCGTGGCGATGATCCTTTGCAGAGGTGTTTCCGGCTTGTGATGCATGGCGGCGGCATTGATCAGGGAGTCGCCGGTTTTTTGTTGTTCACGCATATCCTGCCATGACGTGAAAGGGTCCATGTCTCCTTGTTTGATATCTGGAATGTTCGTCTCGATGGCATCGACGGCAAGACCGGTGTAGGCAGCATGGACATGTGTATGGTGACCCTGCCAGGGAGGACAGTAGGTTTGTTTGTTGCCATCGAGTTCCGGTGCCGGAATGCCTGCCCGTTCGGCAAACTTGCCGATGTCATGCAACAGGCCCGCCAGCGCCACCCGACAAGAGGCTTCCAGCAGTTTGCGATTTTTTTCATCCATCATTCACTCCTCCCGCCCAAGAAAAGATTTATCCACTGCCGGGAGGTATCCCCCGCTGGTATTGTCGATGCGCAATTGTCGATGCAGCGCCTCGTTGCCCTGTTGTTTGATGCGTGCATTGATTTTGGAAATGTATTCCGGGACGCGCCTCTGGAATTCGGCGGATTCCATGGTGCGCACATAGCCGGGTTTGTGGGTGGCATTCTGGTAAAACAGAAAAAAATCGTCGCAGAGACCGGCCATCTCCTTGCCGGGCAGGGCGCATGCCACGCACCCCGTGCAGGAATCGAGCTGCTGGCGCCGGCAATGGTATTTTGTTTTGGCAAGCAGCCATTTGTATAAAGAAAGCAGCAATGGACTCAAGGCGATGGAACGCCCCAGAAAAGTGATGTGGCCGGATTCGAGTTGCACACGTTCGGGTGCGGATCGCTGGCTGCGGCCACTTTTTTTGGGCAACAGCAGGAGTCGTTGCAAACGGCTGACTTTGGCATCGGCCTGTTTGATGATTCCGGATTGTGGGTCGAAAATCATGGCCGGCGCGTCCGGTTTCAGAAAATGCGGATGGTGTTCGAACCGGGGTTCGGTACGCAACACCCACAGGCCATCGCCCCGGTGCGCGTCGAGATACAGGGCCGCAATCTGGGATGCGAGAGAAATCATCCAGTTGACGCCCCCGCCGAGGATCACCTGCACGGCTATGCCCTCACGCTCTGCGCCCAGGGCCTCTTCCAAAGCCTGACAAAACTGCTGTTGGGAAAGTTCCCCGTCGTTGCCATCCACGGCATCCCCATGCCAGACAAGCCGGGCATGCGGGGGCAAACCCGCATGTTCCACGGTGGACCGCAGGATGCCGATTCCCTGGCATGTTGAATGAATGGCCACCTGACGCAAAACAAACTGTTCCGCCATGAGCCATGCCGACAGGGTCACGACCGGGGCGGCCATGCCGGCGATGATGTGGAGATTGCAATCCAGTTTTTCCATACAACGTTTCCCGATACCATGGCTTCTGAAGTTTAGCAAAATCATTCCGGTGGTTCAACCCGAAAGAGACATTTGGCTACGGAATGGCAATCTGGCGGAATTTAGATGTAGACGCAAGTTTGACAAGGTTGTCATCCAGGACACCTGGTGGCCATTTTCCGCCGGCATGGTGCGGATTTGCAGTTGTCATGAAACCTCTTGACATTTCTGGAAAAATTTGAGTATTTTCCCGGTATGTGCCATTTCACCTTCCGGTCAGGACTGTATCGGACGCAGGAAAGGGTTGATTGAGGGATTGGGCATTTTCCGGCAGGTTTCGAGGTTGATTCATTCATGCCAATCTGGATGGCTTTTCTGGTGGTGACACTGGTCTGGGGAACGACCCCGCTGGCTGTGCAGTGGAGTCAGGCAGGGGTTGGCTACCTGTTTGCGGTCACGGCACGTATTGCCATAGGAGCAGTACTTTTCCTGCCATTACCATGGGTTGTGCAGCGTCCGGCATCGTTCAAACAGCTTGGTATCGTCGCCGGGATTGCCGGACTCAATCTCTATGCATCCATGCTGTGTGTTTATTGGGGGGCGCGTTTCGTTCCTTCCGGATGGATTTCGGTGTTGTTTGGCCTGGGTCCTGTCGTGACCGGCATCATGGCTGCTGTCTGGTTGAAGGAGCCGTTCACCGCCGAAAAAATTCTTGGCTCCCTGATCGGTCTGGGTGGACTTTTGGTTATTTTTGGCCAGGGAGGGAGTTTGGGCGAACAAACCTTGCACGGGATTGGTGCCTTGCTGGTGGCTGTGGTCATCTATTCGGCGGGTAATATTGGCATCAAGCGTTGGGGAGGAGGGGTATCTCCCCTGTGGGTGACCGCTGGATCGCTGTGGGTTGCCTTGCCATTGTATGGCATCTCGTTGTGGTGGTCGGGAACCCCTTGGCCAACCAGTATATCCTTGCAGGCTGGATCGGCCATTTTTTACCTGGGGTTGATTGCCAATGGTATTGGCTTTGTGACTTTTTTTTATTTATTGAGCCGCGTCAGTGCGGCCAATGCCGTTCTGGTCACCCTGAGTGCCCCCGTGTTGGCTTTGTGGATCGGGTTTATGTTCAATCAGGAAAAATTGCCGGCGGGGGTGTTGTTGGGTACGGCTCTTATTCTCGGAGGCCTGAGTTTTTTCCAGTGGGGAGGGGGCCTTGTTAAAAAATACAAACGAATTGAAGAATAAAATAAAAAAACTAATAAAAAACTGGGATGGGGGTCCAGGGGGAAGGGCTGTGCCCTTCCTCCTGGTGGGGTTTGGGGCGAAGCCCCAATAAAAATCTTTTATATATAAAGTTTTGAAAAAAATTAAAAAAACCCTCATTGGGACTTCGCCCCAAACCCCACCAGGACTCTGTCCTGGACCTGTCCGGTCGCCAGCCCCCTGGACCCCGTGTTCAAAAGACGCACCGCCAGAATTGCAAGACCAGTCGATCCACACACAAGCCGCCCGGCCAAAGGCCGGGCGGCTTTTTGATCAGTGTGTGAGAATCATTGCCGAAAAATCAGGCTGTGCTGGAGACCTCACCCTTTTCGAGTGCAGCCTGGGCAGCGGCCAGACGGGCAATGGGCACCCGGAATGGCGAGCAGGAGACGTAATCCAGACCGGCCTTGTGGAAGAAGCGGATGGAACTGGGATCGCCACCGTGTTCGCCGCAGACGCCGATCTTGAGACCGGGACGTCCCTGACGACCCTTGGCAACACCCATGGTCACGAGCTGACCGACACCTTCCTGGTCGATGGAGACGAAGGGGTCTTTTTCGATGAGCTTCTTGTTGACGTACTCGGTCAGGAAGGTACCGGCATCGTCGCGGGAGATACCCATGGTGGTTTGGGTGAGGTCATTGGTGCCGAAGGAGAAAAATTCGGCTTCCTTGGCAATCTGGTCGGCGATCAGAGCGGCGCGGGGCAGCTCGATCATGGTGCCGATCATGTATTTGACCTTCATCCCTTTTTCTTTGATGACCGACTCGCAGATATTGACGCAACGGACGCGCAGGGTGGCCAACTCGCTGAGATAACCGACGAGCGGGATCATGATTTCCGGAATGATGTCTGTCTTGTCCTGTTTCATGACGTTGCAGGCGGCTTCCATGATGGCCTGAACCTGCATTTCATAAATTTCCGGATAGGTGACGCCCAGACGGCAGCCGCGATGGCCCAGCATCGGGTTGAACTCTTTGAGGGCGGAGACGCGGTCCTTGACTTCGGATTTGGAGACATTCAGGACCTTGGCAACCTCTTCCTGGCCCTTGTCGTCGTGGGGGATGAACTCGTGCAGCGGGGGATCCAGCAACCGGACAGTCACCGGGCGGGGTCCCATGGCGCGGAAGATGCCTTCGAAGTCGCCACGTTGGATGGGAAGCAATTTGGCCAGGGCCTTGCGGCGGGAGGCTTCATCCTTGGCGAGGATCATTTCGCGCACGGCGATGATGCGATCTTCCTGGAAGAACATGTGTTCGGTGCGGCAGAGGCCGATCCCTTCGGCACCAAACTTGACGGCCTGGATGGCATCTTCGGGGGTGTCGGCATTGGTCCGGACCTTCATGGTGCGGAACTCGTCGGCCCAGGTCATGAAGGTGCCGAAATCGCCGGTCAGGGCGGGCTGCATGGTGCCAATCTTGCCAAGCATGACCTGGCCGGTGGAACCATCGATGGAGATCCAGTCACCCTGTTTGACCACCTTGCCCTGCTCGTTGGTGAACTGCTGGCCTTTGATGCGGATGGCACCGCAGCCGGCCACGCAGGGGGTACCCATGCCACGCGCCACAACAGCGGCGTGGGAGGTCATGCCGCCCCGGGCGGTCAGGATGCCTTTGGAGGCATGCATGCCGTGGATATCTTCCGGGCTGGTCTCTTCGCGGACCAGGATGACCTGTTTGCCATCTTTGGCCCAGGCTTCGGCGTCGTCGGCGGTGAAGACGGCCATGCCGGCACCGGCACCTGGGGAGGCGGCCAGACCAACAGCCAGGACTTCAGCGGCTTTTTTGGCTTTCGGATCGAAGGTGGGGTGGAGAACCTGATCCAGCGAACCGGCATCCACGCGGGCCACAGCTTCGGCTTTGGTGATCATGCCTTCATTGACCATGTCCACGGCAATCTTGAGGGCGGCGGCGGCGGTCCGTTTGCCGGTACGGGTTTGGAGCATCCAGAGTTTGTTTTTCTGGATGGTGAACTCCATGTCCTGCATGTCGCGGTAGTGATCTTCCAGCTTTCTGTAGTTGTCGCAGAGCTGCCGGTAGAGGTCGGGCATGGCCTCTTCCATGGCGGGCAGATCGGATTTTTGCAGATTTTTCCCGGCCAGGGTGATTTGTTGCGGGGTACGAATGCCGGCGACCACGTCTTCGCCCTGGGCATTGATGAGGAATTCGCCGTAGAACCGTTTGTCGCCGGTGGCGGGGTCACGGGAGAAGGCCACGCCGGTGGCGCTGTCATTGCCCATGTTGCCGAAGACCATGGATTGGACGTTGACGGCGGTGCCCCACCACTCGGGGATTTCGTGCAGGCGGCGATAGGTGATGGCGCTCTGTTTCATCCAGGAGCTGAACACGGCTCCGATGGCACCCCAGAGCTGATCGCGGGGATCTTCGGGGAAGGGTTTGCCGGCCTCTTTTTTCACGATGGCCTTGAAGTCAGCGACCATGGCTTTCCAGTCGGCGGCGGTCAATTCGGTGTCGAGTTTGACTTTTTTCTGTTCTTTGACTTTATCGATGTGGTGTTCGAAGTGGTCGGCATCGACCCCCATCACCACTTTGGAGTACATTTGGACGAAGCGGCGGTAGGAATCGTAGGCGAAGCGTTCGTCACCGGCTTTTTTGATCAGGCCTTTGATGGTGGTATCGTTGAGGCCCAGGTTCAGGACGGTATCCATCATGCCGGGCATGGAGGCGCGGGCACCGGAACGGACGGAAACCAGGAGTGGGTTGTCGGCGTCGCCGAACTTGGCGTCCATGCTTTTTTCGACTTTGGCCAGGGCTGCATTGACCTCGTCCTGGAGGTCATTGGGCATTTTTTTGCCCAGGTTGTAGTACTCGGTGCAGACTTCGGTGGTAATGGTGAATCCGGCGGGCACCATGATACCGATGCGGCACATTTCTGCCAGGTTGGCCCCTTTGCCACCCAGGAGATTTTTCATTGAAGCTTCACCGTCGGCGGAACCGTCGCCGAAGTAATATACCTTTTTGTTGGCCATGATTTCGTTACCTTCCTTCTCTTGAATTAAAAGCAATGGACAGTATGGGTCCGGGGATGAGGGATTTTTTCCTGTTCCCGATAACAAAAAACTGTTGGATGTGTGGTTGCATTTGTGCGCAATTTTTCTTTTGGTTACTGTTGATATCAGGCTTCCGGGAGTATCAGACGACTGACATCGGCCACAAGGGTAAACAGGGTGCGCACTCTGGACAGGAGGTTGACGCGCTGTTGACGGATTTCCGGGTCAGGATCCATGACCAGGATTTCGTCGAAGAAGCGGTCGATCACGCCTCGCAGTCCGGCGAGTGTTGCCAGCGCGGCCTGATAATTTCCCTGGGCGGCATGCGTGGCGACGATATTTTCCATTTTTTCGACGGCTTCCCGCAACCCCAATTCCGCCGAATCCCCAACTCTACCATTCTGTGTGGCATTTGCCAATGGTGCCTGATGCACATCAGCTTCAGTTTGGCGTAAAATATTGACAATGCGTTTGTTTGCGGCCACCAGTGCGGTATAGGAGGGGAGTTCCTTGAACTTTTTCAGGGCGTGGGCGCGTTGGACGATATCGAGGAGGTCGTCGAGTTCCAGGGCTTCGACGGCATCGATCAGGTCAGGGTCGATATCGATTGCCTTCAGATGGGCGCGCAGCCGGCCCAGGAAGAATGCGAGCAGTTCCCGGGTGATGGTGGCTGGATCCTGGGCCAGTTTTTCGCCGTGGAGTGTGTAACCGGCGCAGGCGGTTTGGATCCATTGGCGCAGGTTGAGGCGGATTGTCTGGTTGGAGGTACCAGGGGGTTGGGTCGCGTCATGGCCTTCCAGCGTGATGCGGATGATACCCAGGGCGGCGCGGCGCAGGGCGAAGGGATCCTTGGTACCAGTGGGGACCAGACCGATGCCGAAACAGCCGACCAGGGTGTCCAGTTTGTCGGCGATGGCCAGCAGCTTGCCGGCCATGTTGCCGGGGAGCGAGTCGGCGGCACCCTGGGGTTTGTAGTGGTCGGCAATGGCGGTGGCGGCATCGGGGTCCAGATTGGCGGCCCGGGCGTAGTGGCCACCCATGATGCCCTGGAGTTCGGGAAACTCGCCGACCATGCCGGTGACCAGGTCACATTTGGCGATGGGGGCGGCGATTTGCAGGGCGGGCAGGGCCGATGGGGCCACGGCCTGGGCCAGTTGGCCGGCCAGGGCTTCCAGGCGCAGGGATTTTTGCCACAGGGTGCCGAGGCGGGCCTGGAAGACCACGTTGCGCAGGGATTCGCGGCGGTCGGCCAGCGGGATTTCCCGGTCACTTTTCCAGTAAAATGCGGCATCTTCCAGGCGGGCGCGCAGGACTCGTTGATTGCCCCGGATCAGGACGGATGGATCTGCAACCTCCATGTTGGCCACCAGGATGAAGCAGGGCAGCAGCTTGTTGTGGGCATCGACCACCGGAAAATATTTCTGGTGGTGTTGCATGGAGGTGGTCAACACTTCGGGGGGAATATCCAGATATTTGACGTCGAACGTGCCGCGCAGGGGGATGGGCCACTCGGTGAGGCAGGCATTTTCCGCCAGCAGTCCGGGGTCGATCAGGGGGTGACCGCCCACTTCGGTGGCCAATCTTTCGGCGACGGAGCGGATGGCGCTTTCCCTGGCTTTTTGATCCAGGATCACTTTGGCCGTGGCCAGGACATCCATGTAGTGGTACAGGCCAGTGACCCGGTGTAATCCTGGGGCAAGAAAGCGGTGGCCTGCGGTTTGATCCCCGGCCTGGATCCCCTCCAGGTTGAGGTCGAGGATTTCTTCGTCCAGGAGGGCGAGCAGGCTGTGAATGGGGCGGACGAAGCGTAGAGTGCCTGTACCCCAGCGCATGGTTTTGGGCCAGGGCAGGTTTTGGATCAGGCCGGGAATGATTTCGGTCAGGATTTCCCTGGCGGGGCGTCCGGGCCTGGGGATGCGGGCGATGAGATAGGTTCCCTTGGCGGAGGTTTCCCGGGAGAGTTGCTTCATGTTCAGGCCGCAGGAGCGGGCGAAACCCTGGGCGGCCTTGGTGGGTTCACCAGCGGCATCGAAGGCTTTGTCCACGGCGGGGCCGCGGCGTTCCTCGATGCAATCGGGTTGTTTCGGGGCCAGTTCTTCCACACTGATCATCAACCGGCGGGGGGTCCCCTGACTGTCGATGCGGCCATGGGCGAGACCGGCGGTGTAGAGGGCGGCGGTCATGTTTTCGCGCAGGGCATCGATGCCTTCCGGGAGCATGCGGGCGGGAATTTCTTCGCAGCCGATTTCCAGGAGAAGTTCGCTCATGATTTTTCTCCCGTAACATGGCGCAAAAGGGGGAAGCCGAGGCGTTGACGTTGGGCGACATAGGCTTCGGCGACCTGTCGGGCGAGGTTACGCACCCGGCCAATGTAGCGCGCCCGTTCGGTCACGCTGATGGCTCCCCGGGCATCGAGGAGGTTGAAGGCATGCGAGGCCTTGATGACCTGGTCATAGGCTGGCAACGGCAATTCGGCGGCGACAAGGCGCAGGGCTTCGGTTTCATGATCGCCGAAGAGCCTGAACAAGAGTTCGGTATTGGCGAGCCGGAAATTGAAATGGGAGTATTCGACTTCATTGCGGTGGAATACATCGCCATAGGTCACGGAGCCGGTCCAGATCAGATCGTAGACATTTTCTACGCCCTGGATGTACATGGCCAGGCGTTCCAGCCCGTAGGTAATTTCGCCGGCCACGGGATTCATTTCAATGCCGCCGATCTGCTGGAAGTAGGTGAACTGGGTCACTTCCATGCCATCCAGCCACACTTCCCAGCCCAGGCCCCAGGCCCCCAGGGTGGGGCTTTCCCAGTCATCCTCGACGAAACGTATGTCGTGGTGCGCGGGATGGATGCCGATGGTGCGCAGGGATTCGAGATACAACTCCTGGATATTGGCCGGGGAGGGTTTCAGAATCACCTGATATTGGTAGTAATGCTGGAGGCGATTGGGATTGTCGCCATAGCGACCATCGGCGGGGCGGCGGGATGGTTGCACATAGGCGGCACTCCAGGGTTCCGGTCCCAGAGCGCGCAGAAAAGTGGCCGGGTGAAACGTCCCAGCCCCCATTTCGACATCATAGGGTTGCTGGATGATGCATCCCCGTTGTGCCCAATACGATTCAAGGGTAAGAATCAATTCCTGGAAGGTCACGATTTCAGATACCTCTTTCGCACCACGAGCCATAATGAAAGGTTGACTTGGCAAGCTACCCTTCCAGATTGCGTATTGTCAAGAATCCACGGGGTGGCTTCAATCAGGTGGTTTCCTGATGAAATCATGATCGCTGGAAAAGATGGGTGCGGACGTGACTTCGACCTATTGCAGGGCATCGGAGAGAGCTTTTGCCTGGTTCATGTTTGTTCTTTTCCTGTCCTGCACTTCGAGAATATGTCAATTATTGACAAGCCTCCGGTATCCAGTACGAGAATGGGCATGGCAGCTTGCTCCATGGGTGTTGACACATCCACTCCCCTGATTCATCATAAGCAGGCATATGCAGGGACGTCAAAGAAATTCATCTGTTTTCTGATTTTTGAAATCCTTGTTGTGCAGAATATTTTATTCATAGAGTCCTGCGGAGTCCTGGCTGAACCTCATTCGAGGGATGATCCATGCGCGACAACACCCTGTCCGTCCGGCAACCGGCACCGAATGTTCCGCATGTGTGGCTGGGGGTATTTGCACTGTTTTTCAGTGTTTCGTGTGCGCAAATCTATCCCTTCAGCGGCAATCAGAACACCTATTTTGTGCATGCCATGATTTTGGCCAATTGGGGAGAACTTTCCCGGGACTGGCTGGCTTCGACACTTTCTTCCATTCCCTATTTTGATCATCTGTTGGCCTGGGCTTTTCAATTCATGGGGGTGGGCAGCTTCTATGCATTGTACATCCTGTTGATGGCGTTGTCGGCTTTCTGTCTGGGGGGCATTGTTCTGTATGTGTTTCCCTTGCATCACCATCCCTTGCGTCTGCTGATCTGGTTTGTTGCGGTGCAGTTTGTTTTTTCGTCTGTGTTTGCCAAGGCCATGATGGTCATTTTCAAGACGGCATTACCGCAGCATCTCTTCATTTCTGGTGAAGCCTGGCAGATCGTATTCACCTCCAGCCTGGAGCCGGCCACCTTCGGTTTGGGCCTGGTGATGGCCATATATCTGTTTTTGATCAACCGCTATTATCTGGCTGTTTTTGCAGCCATACTCAGTTGCACCCTGCATACGGGCATTCTGTTGGCCACCGTCTGGTTGCTGGGGGCTTTTTTCTGGATTTTATGGAGAGATGGTTGGGGATGGCAACGACTGGGGCGGTTGAGTCTGTTTTCCGGGTTGCTCTCTTTGCCCGTTCTTATCTATGTATTGCTGTATTTTTCGCCAACATCTGCGGAGATCTCGAAACGTGCCCGGCAAATTATTGCCTTTGAATTTCTTCCCTACCACGCAGACAGCCATATGTGGTTGGGATGGGATACGTTGTTTCGCTTCTGTCTGGTAATCTGTGCCATTTTTCTCGTGGCTCGCCAACGGGTGCTTCGCTCCATTTTGTTGATTCCCCTGCTGTTGGCTGTGGTGGGTACCGTGGTTCAGTACCTGACGCAGGACTCCTTCCTGGGACTTTTGTTTCCCTGGCGTATCTCCTCGGTATTGGTACCCATGGCCACTGTTTTGATCCTGGCCTGGATCCTGGTGCGCCTGCCCGAACCACCGCCTTTGTCGCATCCGGCAGGAAAAGCCGGAATGGCCGTCTTGTTTCTGTTGGCCTTTTTCTTGTCCGGGTCCGGCATCTATCGAACAATTTCATCCTACGATCAAGGAGAACACAGCGACGAATCCGGTGCCATGAAACATATGAGAGACCATTGGGACAAGGAGAGTGTCTATCTGGTTCCCATAGACATGTTGCGGGCGCGGCTCTATTCCGGCATGCCTGTATACGTCGATGGCAAGGGACACCCGTTCCGGGATCAGGACTTTTTGCAATGGTGGGAACGTGTGCATCGGGTGCGGGCGTTTTACGCCGGGTTGACCGCAAACAGTTGTTTTTCCGCACAAGAGGTCAGCAAGGCTTTTGGTGTGTCGCACGTCATTGTACCAGTCGCCACCGGTCTGGTTTGTCCCGGGCAGGTTGAGAGCTATCGGGATTCACACTATGTGATCTATAAAATCAAAACCTGACCAGAAACGGGTTGCGGGTGGTTATGGCGTGATCTCTGGCCGTGGCTGTTGGCCGTTGTCCTGACATGGCCTCGTGGTTGGTAGCATGCACCGGTGGTGGCCGACTGCTCTTCGATTGCATGAAATCGATGAATTATTGCTTTTGGAAGGCATTGAAAAATGTTACCTTGACTCCAGCTTGCTGCGTCGAAGCGGGTGCCGATCCATTCGACAACAGTCTGGTGATCGTTTCTGGTGATCGTTGCACACGGGTCACCGATCATGATTAAACTAAAACAAGAGGATGCCGCGAATGAATATCAATTTTTGTCTGGACAAGGCCTATGAAAAGAAAACCTTCAAGCAACTGGTCGATGCACCCGTGGCAGCCTTGCAGGGTGTGAGCGAAAAAGATGCTGCCTTGTTGAAAGAAGCCTTCAACATAAAGACCATTGGCGACCTGGCCAAATTGAAGTATGCCCGTTGGGCGCAGGCAATTGTCACCCTGGCCGATGGGGAGGAATAGGGTATTGGGGCTTGTTTGGAATCCCGTTGGGGAAGGACACACTATTGATTCTTTTGGAATATGTGTCCTTCCCCTTCTGGACAACATGTCAGGGTGGAGTTTTGCCTGTCCGTTTTCAGGTATTCCAGCCGTAGACAATACCCCGGGCGTCGGAGCCGTCATTGCGTCCGACGACCAGAATGGGTTCATCATCGACCATTCCGGTTGCCATGGTTGTCACATAGCGGCTGTCGCCCCAACTGGATCCTTCGCTGGCATAGCTTGTCAGTGAGTTGGTATCTGAATCGTAGGTATATGCCTCGATTGCACTGTTGCCGCCGCCTGAGCGTCCCACGATCAGGACATCCTGTCCGTTTACCGCAGAAAAACAGATAGAGCTGCAACCATGACTGCTGCCCCAGTTTGAACCTCCTTTTGCCAATTCGGTCAATGTTCCGTCGGAGGCGATGGCGTAGAGGAAAAAGCGGTCATTGTCTGACCCGTTGCGGCCCACTCCCAAAACTTGCTGGCCATCCAGGACCCCAAATGCAATCGCTGTGCAAGATCGATCACTTCCCCAACCGGACCCCCCCTTGGCAAGGGTGGCGAAGGTGTTGCTGGAACTGCTGTATTGATAGACGAAAAA
>JADGCO010000078.1 GCA_015228935.1 Magnetococcales bacterium
CCCCAAACCCCGCCAGGGGGAAGGGCAGAGCCGCTTCCCCCTGGACCCCCATCCCGGTTTTTCAAACGTTTTAAATGGGGATGCTGAATCGTTACAATCTGGCTGCCTCTTTGGAGGCACGGTGCATCAGGCAATGACCCGATGGGTCAGACAAGGTATCTGATCCCGACAAGCCTTGACCCGGGCCGGGTCCAATTCAGCCAGGGCAAACCCCTCGCCGTCAGGACAGCGGGCCACCACGGTTCCCCAGGGATCGACGATCAGAGAGTGACCATAGGTGCGCCGCCCGCCGGGATGGACGCCATCCTGATTGGGGGCCAGGACATATGCAAAATTTTCCACCGCCCTGGCTCGCAACAACAGCTCCCAGTGATCCTTGCCGGTGGTCAGGGTAAAGGCTGATGGAACGGTCAGGATGGTGGATCCCTCGCCGACCAGCCGCCGATACAACTCTGGAAACCGCAGATCGTAACAAATGGAAAGTCCGACCCGGCCAAACGGAGTCGGCACACTCACCGGCGTCCGCCCCGGTCGAATGACCGCCGACTCCCGATAGGGTTCGCCACTCCCCAGCGACACATCGAACAGGTGGATTTTATCGTACCGCGCCTGGATGGCCCCTTCCGGATCCAGGACAAAGCAACTGCTTGTGCTTTTGTCGTCATCCGCCACGAGCATGGGGATGGAGCCGCCGATGATCCAAAGATGTCGTCTCCGGGAAAAATCCATTAAAAAACGCAGACTTGGCGAATCATCCAGATGTTCCCGATGGCGGCGTTTATCGGCCTCGGTCTGCCCCATGTAAGAAAAATTTTCCGGCAGCACAAGGAGTCCGGCCCCGCGTCCGGCGGCCCGTTCCATGAGGTGTCCAGCCCGCTCCAGATTGGCCGCCCGGTCCGCCCCGGAGCAAAGCTGGATGACCGCTGCCAAAACCGGTTCCGTGCCCGGGAAAGGGTCACTGTGCGCCCTGTCCACGACCGATTCCGAACCCGGGAGGGGAACAGTGTGCGCCCTGTCCATGACCGATTCCGAACCCGGGAGGGAAACACTGTTTGCCCTGTCCATGATCGATTCCGAACCCGGGAGAGCGGTGGGATCCGTCATGACAATCAGCCACGGCTCAAAAGCGCATCAAGCTTGCCCGCCGATTCCAGGGCATAAAGATCGTCACACCCCCCCACATGGTGATTGTTGATAAAAATTTGCGGGACGGTTTTGCGGCCATTGGCACGTTTGAGCATTTCATCGCGGCGACCGGGATCCAGGGTCAGATTGATCTCTTGATAGGCCACCTTTTTCTTGTCCAAAAGCATTTTGGCTTTCACACAATAGGGACAGGTCGTGGTCGAATAGATGACGATTTCAGGCATGATCTCCTCCAAGGGTCGAATCAGGGTCAACGAGTCCGGATGCGGCATGGGCCAGACAAACCACGGCCACCCGTCTGGCTCCGGCATGCTTCAGGGCAAAGGTTGCAGCGGCCAGGGTGGAACCTGTGGTGGTCACATCATCCACGAGCAGCACATGCCGCCCGCGAATCTGCCCGGGATCCGCCGTAAAGGCCCCCCGGACGTTTTCATGACGATGTCGGCCATCCAGGCTGGTCTGGGAACGGGTATGCCTGTGCCGTCGCAAACCGCCAGTCAGCAAAGGTTTGTCAAGATAACCGGCCAACACCCCTGCCAACAAGGCCGCTTGATTATAACGCCGCCACCACAAGCGACGCCAATGCAACGGCAGGGGAATGACAAGTTCCGGAGCCTCCTGCTGCAACTGACGGCCCAAACGCTCCCAACACAACCCCCCCAGCAAGGTCGCCAACTCGCCCTGATCCTTGTATTTGAAGGCATGAATCAGGGTCCGTATGGAACTTTCAAAAAGAAAGGCACACAAAAAAGCCTCCGGGGCATGATGGACCCCCCGGCAAGCCGCACATTCCGCCTGGGGACGCGGGGTCAGCGCCCCACAACGCCGACACACAAGCTCCGGCATGTCCGGCAGACGGGTGTGGCATGTCTCACAAAGCGCATGCGGAGTCGTCGCCGATGCCTGACACAACGGGCATCGGGCCGGGAATAAAATCTCCAGAAGCCACAGCCATCCCCGCCGGACGGCACCCTTATTCATGGCCTTTTCCCCGGCTCCGGTTTATGGCACCATGAGACCGAAAGTACCCATTCCGGCTTCCAAAAACATCAGGCAGGATGCGCCCATGGATACCTGTAACGGTCCGGATTCGCCTGCGCCAACCTCCCCGACGCCAAACCGGGCGAGTCCGGCGTGCATGCCAGATACCCTGGCACAAAACTCCCTGGCACCCAACCAGGCAGGTGCAACGTGTGCATTCAATGCCGTCAACGCCATGGAGCAAAACGCCCCGGCACCCGACCAGGTGAATGCCTTGCGCCTGCGCCGTGCCATGGCCCAGGCCCACGATCCGGGACCCCTGCCCCACATTGCCTCGGCCCTGAATGCCCGGCTGGATGACCTGCGCATTCAGCCCGGTCGTATCCTCGATCTGGGTGGCCGGACCGGAACCCTGGCCGGATTGTTGCAAAAACGCTGGCCCGAGGCCAGACTGATCCGGATTGGGCTGGAACCGGTTACGGTCCGACGGTCCAATCGTCCGGCTGGCTTGCAGCCTGCCGGGACGGGACACGGTGTCTCGCCTGCCCTGGCAGCGGATCTGGCCCGTCTGCCCCTGGTGCAGGCCAGCTTTGACCTTGTGGTCTCCAATATGGCTTTGCACTGGTGTGGAGACCCTCTGGCCATATTTCGGGAGGTCCACCGCATTCTCCGCCCGGAAGGGGTTTTCCTGTTCACCACCATCGGCAGTGAAACCCTGATCGAGCTGCGCCACGCCCTGGCCGGGTTGGACCGCCAACGCCACGGTCGCATCTGGCCGCGGGTTTTGGCGGCACCGGATTTGCGCCAACTGGGAGATGCCCTCTCTGCCAGTGGCCTCGCCATCCCGGTGGTGGATCGGGAACTCCACCATTTGGTTCTCCCTTCGGTCACTGCCCTGCTCGCCCAGCTCCGGGCGCTCGGATCCGGCAATCACCACCACACCCGCCACCCCGGTCTGACCGGCAAGGGCTTTGTTGCCGCCCTGGACAAGATATATCACCAACTGTACCCCAATCCGACACGGGATGTACAAGCCACCCTCGAAATATATTTCGGTCATGCTTGGCGTCTGGAAAGGGCATAGCGAACGAAACTCTAGAACCCGGCCAGGATGGCACCCTGATACATGGCCCGCACTCCCATGAGAATGACAAGTACCCCGGCTCCCCGCAACAGCCATTGACGCGCCACATGTCCGAGCGTTGTCGCCAGCATGCCGACCAGAACCAGGGGTGGTGTCGTTCCCAGACCAAAAGCCAGCATGGTCGTCACCCCACCCCAGACTGACCCCGTGGCAGCCGCCTTGGCCTGGAAAGCCCAATGCAGGGAACAGGGCAACAGACCGGTCAACACCCCCAACAGCAACACTTGCCAGACGCCCCTGCCCTGCAACAGGCCGGCCCAACGCGCCACCAGACCACCCGAAAAACGGTTTTCAATGGCCAGAGGCGACCAGCCAAGGGCACCCAGACCAAACACAATCATGGTGGCCCCGAACACCAGATGCGGGATACCACCCAGACCGGTCAGACGCCCGGTCACCGCCACGAGAGAACCGGCCCATCCAGCCAGCATGCCCAAAAAGGCATACATACCCACCCGACCCACATGATAGAAAAGGTGGGGCATCCAGCGTCGCCAATGCCACCACCCCTGGCCCGGTACCCCGGACCGCAAACTGTAGGCGGTAATCAAACCCCCACACATGCCCACACAGTGCCCACTGGCCAGCATTCCGGCCAGAAAAACCCCCCAATAATCGAGACCGGCCATCTCCGGCAACCCATGCATCCCATGCATCCCATGCATGGCCTGCATCCCATGCATTCCCATCCCGGCCATGTCATGCTGCATGCCTGTCATGTTCCTGTTCCTTTCCCGGGAGACCGGAGAGTGGCACAATGCCAGGATGGCATTGTCTCCGGGTTGTCACACCTCTTCTCCCCTGTTTTGATCCTGGTCATTCTACATGGCTGTTGTCAATGATGCACCGCTCTGTTTCCATTGTGGTCTTCCCGTACCTGCCGACCATCCGATCACATGGACGACCCCAACCGATACGCACCTTTTTTGTTGTGTCGGCTGCAAGACCGCCTGTCAACTCATTACGGCTGCGGGCTTGACGGAATTCTACCGGCTGCGGGATCAGGAGTCGCCCGGCGGTCGCCCCGAACCGTTTGCCAACGAAGCGCTGGCCGCTTTCGATGATCCGGAATATCAGCGTGGCTGCGTCCGCCAGGGCGAAGGATACCGGGAGGTCTCCCTGCTCCTGGTCGGCATTCACTGCATGGCTTGCGTCTGGCTCAATGAAAAAATATTGGCCGGTGTTCCCGGGGTTCTCGACGTCCAGGTCAATTTTGCCACCCGCCGTGCCCGGGTGCGATGGAATCCAGAGCAACAAAAACTTTCCACCATCATCGCTGCCGTGCGACGTATTGGCTATCAGGCCGAACCTTACGATCCGGAACGGGTCGAACAACGCCATCAGGATGCCGACCGGGACTTTTTGTTGCGTCTGGCCGTGGCCGGATTCGGTGCCGGCAATGTCATGCTCGTGACCATCGCTCTCTATGCCGGGGCCTTTCATGGCATGGAAGAGCGGTATCGCCTCTTTTTCGACTGGATCTCCCTGCTGCTGGCCACACCGGTGGTCTTTTATGGCGGATGGATTTTCTTCCGGGGTGCCTTCAATGGATTGCGTGCCGGGCATCTGGCCATGGATCTGCCCATTTCCCTGGGTGCCCTCGCCACGTACACCTACAGCTTTTATGCCACCCTCGCCGGACGCACCGACGTCTATTTCGATTCGGTGTCAACCTTTATCTTTGTACTTCTTCTGGGACGGTATCTGGAGGCCGCCGCCCGCCGCCGCGCTGCCGGGGCGACCGAGGGATTGTTGAGTCTCGCACCACGCACCGCAACCGTTCTCCGCCATGGCGAACCCCGACTGGTTCCGGTACGGGAAGTGATCGTGGGAGACCGGGTGGTGGTCAAACCCGGGGAACGTTTTCCGGTGGATGGCATTCTCCGGGAAGGGTTGACTTCGGTGGATGAGTCGATGCTGACCGGCGAGGGCATCCCCATCCGGCGTGGTCCTGGTGCCGCCGTGGCTGGCGGAACCTTGAACATTGACGGTGCCGTCATTCTGGAGACCACGCATGTCGGCGAGGCCACGGCCCTGGCCCGCATTCTGCGGCTGGTGGAAAGCGCCCAAAGCCGCCGCCCCCCCATTCAACGCCTCGCTGATCGGATGGCCACCCGTTTCATTGCCACGGTCCTGCTTCTGGCCGTCGTTACCCTGCTCGTCTGGTTGCAGGTCGATCCGAGCCGTGCCCTGGAACACACCGTCTCCCTGTTGATCATCACCTGCCCCTGTGCCCTGGGTCTGGCAACGCCGGCTGCGGTGGTCGTGGCCACGGGTGCTGCCGCCCGGCAGGGAGTTTTGATCAAAAGCGGGCACATTCTGGAGCGTCTGGCCCAAGCCACCCTGATCGTGCTGGACAAGACCGGCACCCTCACCCAGGGAACCCCCCAGGTGGAACAGGTCATTCCCGCCCCCGGTGTGGAGGCCGGATATCTTCTCCAGGCGGCGGCTGCCGCCGAATACCACTCCGAGCATCCGGTGGGGCAGGCCTTGGCCCGCACCCTGGACCCGGACTCCCCTCCCCCGCCGGTCACCGATTTTCGCAACCAGCCGGGTGATGGCGTGGAGGCCCGGGTGCTTGGGCGACGTACCCGGGTGGGCCGGGCCGAATTTGTGGCCGACCTGGCCGCAATCATCCCTTTGCCCGCTGATGCCACCACGACCACCCGGGTCGCCTGTGCGGAAGAGGGTCGTTTTCTGGGGTGGATTCTGCTCGGTGATCAACTCAAACCCGATGCCGCCGCCGCCATTGCCGAGTTGCGGCGGCTGGGAATCAAGGTTGCCATCCTCTCCGGAGACCGGGAATCCACCGTTCAGGCCACGGCCCGGGCGGTTGGCATCGATCTGGCCCTGGCCGACCTGCGCCCCGAGGCCAAGGAACAGGCCATTGCCACCTGGCAACAACAAAAAGAGATTGTGGCCATGGTGGGCGATGGCATCAACGACGCACCGGCCCTGGCCAAGGCCGATATTGCCCTGGCGGTCGAGAACGCCACCGATCTTTCCGTGGATGCCGCCGATGTCATCCTGCTCAACCATCAACTGGCTGCCATTCCCCATACCCTGGCCCTGGCGCGCCATACCCTGCGGGTCATCCGCCGCAATTTCGGCATTTCTCTATTGTATAATCTGTTTGCCATTCCCATGGCGATCACCGGTCATGTCACACCCATTCTGGCGGCAGTGGCGATGCCTTTATCGAGTCTGCTCGTGGTCGGCAATGCCATGACCCTTTATCGCCCCAGGACGACACAACATGAAAGACCTGGATAACCTCTGAGGCACAACCATCATGGATGCTGTTTTTTTTCTGCTCCCCCTGGCCCTGCTGCTCAGCATCGGTGGTGTGGCCACCATGATCTGGGCCATGCGTCGCGGACAGTTCGATGACATGGAAGGCCCCAGACATCGAATCCTGTTCGAAGATGATCAGGAAATGCTGCCTGATCCCAAACCAGCTTTCGAAAAACCCGCGACACTTGCGACTCCTGGACAAGCTCACCAGGAATCCGCCCCAGGCTCCCATCCGTGACCGAAACGAGGATCATGGCCCCCCTTGGTTGCTCAAGGCTCGGCAAAGACCTCATGCAATGATTGTGCATCCAATATGCGCAGACCCCACTCTTCCAAAGTGGGCTGATTAGCTTTGGCAATTTTTTCACCGACCCAGTCAGGAACATGACCGAAGCGGCGTTCCAACTGGCGTGTGAGCATTCCCGACCTGCCATTTTTCTCGCCATCTCGATATTCCTGCACCAGGCGATGTTCCAGTTTTGGCAGAGAGAAAAGCTCCTTGTCCGGTGTTGTGTCCACCAGAAAATCGAGCCACTCTTTTCCAAGTTGTGCAACGTACTCTGGCGTGATCATCTCCATTTCCGGATCCGGCATGGAACTTTTCATTTGCAGTCTCCATAAACCGACGATGATATGACCAAATGCCTCCGAGAGTTTGAACAATCCTGCCTGTTTGATCGTCTTGAACGCTTTCCGGCGTTCATCCTGGCGGCTGGCGAAACATTTCAGGGCGGCATTGCGTGGATCATCCGCCAATTCGTTCAGAAGAATCAACCGCAAAACACCACCCCAAAGAGGCCTGCTTTCATGGACACCCACTGGCCCGACCGGTTCAAAAGCAAACCGTTCCAGAAATTCCCGCCGGGGCGTTATGGAACTGATGATGACGCTCCGCAACTGATGCCGCTCCAGATGCGCCGTTTCCAGATACAGAGTGTCGTACACTGTAATCTGGGAGAGTGCTGTTTCATCGAGGCTTTCGGTGATTTTCAATTCCGCGAGAATGTGATCCGCATCGAGATCCCACAGCCCGTCCGCCAGGAGTAAACGCTGTTTTTCTGTTTGGCCACCCTCACGTCTCTGGATCAGGATCAAGTCCGCTTTTGGCGGGGCAGACACGACCTGGACCTCCGAGCGCACCTCGATGCCGACAGGTTCCAGCAACGTCTTCAGCGTTTCGCCAACCAGACAGTGCCAGCATATGTTCCCGTTATTTTCTTCCAAATTGATTATTCCCAGAGACGCAAACCCTCAACAACGAAATTTTTCTCTACCAGAACAGCGGACACAGCCAAGGAGATGGCTACCCGGATGTCGTCCATGGTTATGGCGGGAAAAATGTGCAAATCACAAACCATGCGTGTGTTGTCGTCCATGACAATGTCTTTGCGTGACAGGTTGATGACGAAACCATGCTACCACGATCTTCACAAACAAAACAGAGATTTCTGGTCATGATTTCAGGGGAACAATAGACAGACGACAGCAGCACATCCAGCAACCCATGGCCGCTGGTTCAGAATCCAATCAAAAGGAAACTGAATTTCGGAAATATGTAAAAGAACGATGTCATGAGTCACAGTCAATATTGCGTTGACACACCAAATCTCTATAATCCACCTTGTACCTGTCTGCAAAAAAACAGATGAAGGGTAAGCGGTCAACGATCCACATCTTCCCCCCGATGGGATACAAACAGATCACACTCGATGACCCAGGAGAAAACCCATGGCCAAGACTGAAATGATCTACGCTCGGGTCGAACCAGAAACCAAACAGGCTGCTGAAGAGATCTTCCGAACGTTGGGCATTTCTGCATCGGAAGCGATCAACATGTTCTATCGACAAGTGGCGCTTCAACACGCTATGCCCTATGAGATCAATACCCCCAATGCGGAAACTCTGGAGGCTTTGCGACAGGCTCATGCAGGTGAAAACCTCACCACCTGGGGTTCCGTTGACGAATTGATCCAGAGCGCCGGACGACAAAAACCCTTCGGACAACCAAGGTGTTTGACAGAGACCTCAAACGTGCAAGAAAGCGTGGCAAGAACATCAACAAGCTGAGAGAGATCATCAATGCACTTGCGGCTGGTGAACATCTCGCCGCTCGATTTCGCCCACACATGTTTTCAGGTCAATGGTCTGAAATTTGGGAATACCACATGGAACCGGATAGGCTCCTGGTCTGGATTCACAGGTCATTTCCCATCAATATCCGCTAATTTCAACAGATGGTGCAACAACCCCTTTTTGAGCGGTGCGTTGCCATGAATCGGGAGGAGATACGGGCAGGATTTCCCGGTTTGGTGTAGATGTGATGACTTCCCCGCATGCGCTGCAATGTCCAACCATGCTGCTCAAGCATGCGGGCCAACTCCTTTCCTGTCAGAGGTCTCAAACAGCTATCTCCATGACACGACACTGACCACCCACGTCAATATCTCGCATATCGACAGACAAGCACGCATCCACTGCCTCATAAAGATTGCTCAACAGCTCTTCAAACGTCTCACCCTGCGTAGCACAGCCCGGTATGGATGGTACCTCAGCCCAATAACCGCCCTCGTCAGCGTCGTAGACGATCACCTTCAACTTCATGAGACAATCCCCTGCAAAAACAGTCTTTAATCAACGTTTACAATATACCTCATACCTCGGATGTCAGTCCGATCCAGAGCATCATACCACCCTTACCAACGCAACGTAAAGCAGGCCATAAAACGGCTCCATTCACAATACGGCACCCAAACTCTTGCATCAAGTGAATTGGGATCCCTGGCAAAAGCCCCAAAGCCTCTATTGTCCACCCCTCATCGGCCAAACATAGTAGATAATGCCTTTGTCGGTTAAAACTAAGGGCATATCGCCGCTGCCGTCGCCGAGATTCACGACCCATGCGTTGGAGGTACTGGAGACATTCGTGAAACTCGACCAGTAGCTGGTGATTTGTACACCGGAGAACGGATGACCAGATGGCAAGGCAGGGCTGATCAGACCACCCTGACCAAGACTCAGAATGCTCTCCAATTCAATCAGGTTCGGCAAACGCCAATCTCCAGCAACAGAATTATCAGTCAAACCACAAGCCCCATTGGCCAGCCATGGGAGCCATGGCCGGCATCGTGATCGATCAGGATGTGGATCGTCAGGTCATGAATGCCGGGTTTTACCTCATCGTCCAATCGGGTGATACGGTCCAACTGGCCAATGAACCCTCTTTCCAGGCACGGTTCTGGTAAGAAACAATATCTGCTACGGCCTGTGGTGTGTAACAGATCATTTCGTGTCTTGTCTGGATGCGCAAAATGGGTTATGAATCGACACGAGACTGAAAAAAGTTTTTGCAACTGATAAAAGAGAGAATTGGGGGGGGGATTCCATGAAAATCCTTCTGCTGGCCACCCCGTTCAACGATGCCTGGATCAATCCCCTGTTGCCGGCCAACACCGGATATCCCATGGGGCTGCCCTACATTCATGCCGTTCTCGAACAGCATGGCCACACGGTCACCACGCTCCCCCTGAACCATATCGCCCCGGCAGACGCCGACCGGATCATCCAGCAAACCCTGGAAGACTTTCAACCGGAGGTCGTCGGATTCAATATTTTAAGCGACAGCCGGGTCAGTGCCCTGGCCTGGATCAAACGCATTCACCACGACCATCCCCGTATACAAATTATTGCCGGGGGGGTCCACGCCACGACCATGCGGGAACAGATTGTCCGCCATTTTCCCCGGGTGGTCATTGTGGTCGGCGAAGGGGAACTCACCACTCCCGAATTGATCACTGCCCTGCAACACCAGACCCCCCTGGATGCCGTGGCCGGGATCGCTTTCTGGAATGGGCAGCAATACGTGGAAACCCCATCCCGCCCCTTGCTTGACAATCTCGATCAGCTCCCCTTTCCCAAACACGAACTTTTTTTCACCCCTTCCGGCTTCCAGGCTCCTGGCCGTACCTGGGCCTTCATGCTGACCAGTCGGGGTTGTCCCTACCATTGTTCCTTTTGCGTGCTGAGCAAAATGACCAACCGGCAGGTGCGTTTCCGCTCCGTGGCCCATGTCATCGCAGAAATCGTCGCCTTGAAAACCCGGTATCCGGAATTGCAATACGTCTGGTTCAACGATGACCAGTTTTTCCTGAAAAATTCCCGGGTCATTGAATTTTGCACGGAAATCATTCGCCTGAACCTGGGCCTGAAATTTCTTTGTTCGGCCCGCTTCCGACCCATCTCCGCCGAGATGCTGACCGCCATGGAAAAAGCCGGTTTCGAGCAGCTTTACTTCGGGTTGGAGAGCGGCTCCCAAAAAATTCTGGACCTTGCACAAAAAGCGTTGAAACAAAAAGATGTCCTGCATGCCGTGGAACTGCTGAAACACTCCAGGATGAAAATAGGCATGTTCCTGATCGTCGGCTTGCAGGGCGAAAGTGCCGAGACCATCCAGGAGTCCATCAACTTCATCCAGACCCTGCAAAAAATCCGCTATGTGGAGTTTGGCGACAGCGCCATCCTGATGATCTATCCTGCCACGCATGTCTACGATCTGGCCAGGGAAGCCGGTCAAATCAGCGACGAGTACTGGCTCGGTGAGGGTCCAACCCCGTACTTTACCGTGGAACACTCCGTGGCAGAGTTGCAGCACCTGCGCAACACACTGTTGGATGGGGTTGCCTTGAACCGGTTTTTTACCTGGAACGGTTTTCGGCAACAGGTTTTCATGCTTCCCTATATCATCAGGACCGCCTACCGGTGCGGCTACAATCCCACACCAACCCTGGCCGGTCTGGTACGGCTCCACTTCCCCCGACTCTATACCGGTCTGCGCGGTCTGTATCGTCTGGCCAAAAAATGGTACCGCATTGTCCGTCCCGGTTTTCCCGAAAAACGTTTGACACATGAACGTCCAGGTTGGTAGCTTTGCTGACCGGAGGTGGATGATCCCCTGAGGAGAGTATCATGTTGCACACTCCTGCGTTCGATACACATGCTTTTGTCAAGCGTCTGGTCGCAACCGGCATACCGGAAGAACAGGCGGAAACCCAGGTTAATCTGTGGGCGGAGGTTTTGGAGTCCCGGCTCTCCACCAAGGCCGATTTGGCGCAGGTGGAAGCCCGTATCCTGGAATTGTGGCGGGACATCAGAGAACTGGATGCCAGGTCCGCAATCCGGATGAAAGAACTGGATGCCAAAATCGAAGCGTCCAATAAAGAGTTGGATGCCAGGTCCGCAATCCGGATGAAAGAACTGGATGCCAAAATCGAAGCGTCCAACAAAGAGTTGGATGCCAGGTCCGCAATCCGGATGAAAGAACTGGATGCCAAAATCGAGGCGTCCAATAAGGAGTTGGATGCCAAAATCGAGGCCACCAACAGAAATCTGGAAGCCAGAATTGAAGCTACCGAGCTGGTGTTGATGCGTGATTTGAAAGAGTTGGACGCCAAAATCGAGGCCACCAACAAGGATCTGAATGCCAAAATCGAGGCTACCGAGCTGGCGTTGAGGCGTGATTTGAAAGAGTTGGACGCCAAAATCGAGGCCACGAAAAAGGAACTGAACGCCAAAATCGAGGCTACCGAACTGGCATTAAGACATGATCTGAAAGAACTGGACACCAAAATCGAGGCCACGAAAAAGGAACTGGACGCCAAAATCGAAACCACCAAGCTGGAACTGAAGCGGGATTTGAAAGGGCTGGAAGTCAAAATAGCCGAGACCAAGTCCGATTTGATCAAATGGATGGTGGCGACATCAGGGGCTGTCATTGGTATCATTTTTGCCATGATGCGCTTCATGTTGCACTGAAATGGACAGGCCTTGTTTTTATTCCTCTCCTGGCCGGTCTGGATCTTGCCCTGTAGAGATGCCGCGCCGAAATTGTTCGCCGCACATCATACAAGGTTGAATTTTCCGGGATTGTCTTCATCCCGCTCTTTCCATTGTTCATGAATTTCCAGGATTTCGGGAAGTACCTGTATGAAAAGGTCGATCAGGTTTGGATCGAAATGGCGGCCTTTTTCGCTCTGCATCCATGCCAGGGTTCGTTCCAGGGACCAGGGGGCTTTATAGGGTCGGGTCGAGGTCAGGGCATCAAAAACATCCACCACGGCAGTAATACGGCCCACAATGGGAATATTATTGCCGGACAAACCGCCTGGATAACCTGATCCATCCCATTTTTCGTGGTGCGTCAGGGCAACCACGCGGGCGTTTTCCAACAAAATGGAGTCATGTCTGCCGATGATGCCGGCCCCGATGGCCGGGTGCCGACGCATGACCTGCATCTCTTCCGGATCCAGTGCGCCCGGCTTCAACAAGATTCCATCGGGAATACCAATTTTGCCGATGTCATGCATGGGCGCGGATTGAAACAGGAGATCGGTTTTTTCCTGGGACAATCCCGCCTTTGGTGCCAAAATCCGGCAATAGTGACTCATGCGGATCACATGCAGACCGGTTTCATTGTCCTTGAACTCGGCGGCCCGACCGAGACGCCGAATGATTTCCAGACGGGTTGATTCCAGTTCGATGGTTTTGTGGTGCAGGGCGGCGGTACGCTCCAGGACCCGTTCTTCGAGGATGCGGTTCTGGTTGGCGAGCATTTCCCGCGCCTGTTTGAGCTGAATATGGGTGCGCACACGGGCCTTCACAACCGGCGGACTGAAAGGTTTGGTGATGAAATCCACGGCACCCAGATCAAAGCCCAGCATTTGATCGTCAACCTCGTTGCGGGCGGTAATGAAAATGACCGGGATGTCTCTTGTCCGGGTTTCGGCTTTCAGACGGCGGCAGACTTCGTAACCATCCATGCCCGGCATCATGACATCCAGCAGAATCAAATCGGGATGGCTGGAGGCAATGTCTTCCAGGGCCGTGATGCCATCCAGGGCCACACCCACGGCGTACTCTTCCCCGAGTGTTTCCACGAGCAGGTCAATGTTGGTCTCGGTGTCATCCACCACAAAAACCCGCGCCTTGCCTGTCATGCCAGCAATCTGTTCATCCATCGGTCACCATCTCCAGTTCCGTCATCAGGTTCGCCAAATCCGTCTCGGCCTCGCGGAACCGATAGCGCAAGATACGTTTTTCCAGTGTGTCCAGGCGTCCCAGCCAGGACGCCGGCCAGGAGAGTGCCTTGACCCGATCCAGGGCCGGGCGACAGGCCCGTGGCTGACGCGAGGGGAGCAACAAGGCCAACTCCTGCAAGGCCGCCCACAACAGGCGACGTTCGGCAGGACCAAAATGAACATCGTCCTGCTCATGCCCTGCCTGCTGCTGCCCGCCGGTTGCACCATCCTCTGCCAGCCTGCCCAGGCTGGTCAACCCGGAAAGCACACGGTTCAGTTCTTCTTCCAGGGAGTGTAACAACGTCGGGGAAAGAATACCTCCGGCGAGAACAGCTTTTTCCAGGCTGGCGGCAGCCTCCTGCAACACCGTGGCACCCACACTGCCTGCCAAACCTTTCAAGGTATGCAGTTCACGTTCAACGGCACCACCATCCCCCCTGGCCAATAAATCATGGAGACGTCTGACGGCATGCTGTTGGTCTTTGGCAAACTGGATCAGCAGATTGCGATAGAAAGCGGCCCGACCACCCACCCTGCTCAATCCCTGTTGCCAATCGATGCCCGGCAGATCCATGAACGCGGCATCGGGTTGTTCTGGAGCGTGGTCGGAAAGCGGCAGGATGGCCGCGCCTTGACCACCGTTCAACCAGCGGGCCAGCATGGCAAACAGCCCGGACGGATCGATGGGCTTGCCCAGATGGTCATTCATGCCGGCCTCCAGGCACCGTTCGCGATCACCAACCATGGCCCCGGCAGTCATGGCAATGATGGGAACGCTCTCGCCGCCCGGCAGGCGGCGAATGTGTCGGGTGGCCTCATAACCATCCATTTCCGGCATTTGGACATCCATCAGGATGATATCGAACGGTCCACTCTGTACCAGGGTCACGGCTTCCCGTCCATTGTGGGCCACGGTACCATGAATCCCTGCCAGTTCCAGAAGGCCGAGTGCCACCTGGCGGTTGACCTCGTTGTCCTCCACCAACAGGAGACGCCTGCCGCGCAGAAGGCCCATGACCCCTTCCGACAACGACGGACGGAGAGGATCTTCCCACCCTGCCTGGCGATGCACCTTGTAGCCCAGGGCACCCATGACGCCATCCAGAAACCGGGAAGGGTTGACGGGTTTACCCAGCAGCCAGCGAATGCCGATTTTTCCACATTGGGTCCACAGCCGTTCACGATCACGGCTGTGATGCAGCATCAATACCTCCGGTTTTGCAGACCCCATGATTTCCAGCAGGCGACGCGCTGTCTCTATACCATCCATTCCCGGCATATCCGAGTCGATGATCAAGAGGCGATAGTTCAGGGTGCCGGATTCGGTCACCAGGCGCAGGGCCTCGGTTCCCGAGGCCACCGATGTCACCCGGCAGGAGGCATTTTCCAGGATTTCCGTCTGGATTTTGCGGGCACTGGTGTTGTCATCGACCAGGAGGATCGGCACTTCCCGCAAATCCGGTCCGGGCACGCTTTTTCCCCGACCGGTGGCGGCCTGTGGCTTGAACCGTGCCGTAAACCAGAAGGTGCTTCCCTCTCCGGGCGTACTCTCCAGACCGATTTCACCCCCCATGAGTCCCACCAACCGCTTGCTGATGGCGAGTCCCAGGCCGGTACCGCCATAGCGCCGCGTCATGGAGGTATCCACCTGGGAAAAGGATTGAAACAGTTTTGCCCGTTGGTCCACGGTCAGACCGATGCCGGTATCGCGGACCGCAAAATGGACCCGCACACTCTCCTCGTCGGCTTCCATCAGTTTGGTGGCCAGCAGCACCTCGCCCGTGGCGGTGAATTTTATGGCATTGTTCAATAAATTCAATAACACCTGATTCAAGCGCAACGGATCTCCCAACAACACCCTGGGCAGCCGGGAGTCGGTCTGAAACAGGAGTTCCAGCCCTTTGTTGTGGGCCTCCAGGGTCACCAGACTGGCCACGGTATCCAGGACATCCTCCAGACGGAAAGCCACCTGTTCCAGATCCAGGCGTCCAGCCTCAATCTTGGAAAAATCGAGAATGTCGTTGATGATGCGCAACAGCGACTGCCCGGCGGCATGAATGGTTTTGACCTGTTCCCGCTGCCGGGGTTCCAGATGGCCCTGCAACACCAAATGACTCATGCCGATGATGGCATTCATCGGGGTGCGGATTTCGTGGCTCATGTTGGCCAGAAATTCGCTCTTGGAGCGATTGGCGCTTTCCGCCTGTTCCATGGCCTCCTTGAGTTGCTGTTCCACCTGTTTGCGATCACTGACATCCTTGTGGATACCGGCCATGCGCAAGGGTTTGCCGGCACCATCCCGTTCCATCACCTTGCCGGAGGAGAGGATCCAGATCCAGCGTCCATCCTTGTGGCGCATCCGGAACTCCGCCTCGAAATGGGGGGTTTCCCCATAAAGGTGCGCCCCCAGCAAAGGCATGACCCGTATGGCATCTTCCGGGTACAACAGGTTGGTCAGACCATGACTGCTGGAGGCGACTTCGTGCCGTGCATAACCCAGCATGCCCAGCCATTGATCACTGTAGTAGGCTGTATTGGTTTGGGGATTCCAGTCCCAGAAGCCGGTATTGGAGGCATCCAGGGCAATTTGCAGGCGTTCTTCGCTTTTGCGGAGGGCCTCCTGGATGTTTTTCTGCTCCGTGATGTCGCGAAAGACGCCCACCGAACCATTGATGCGTCCCTCCTCCAGAATGGGCACGGCCACCATGGAGACCGAAAAACGCCTGCCATGGCGATGCGTGAAAATATCTTCATCGGAGCGAAAGACGAGGCCGGCAGCCATGGAGCGTCGGGCCGGACACGCTTCTTCCGAGACGGGTTCGCCGTTGGCATCCTGATAGTGGACGGCTTCGTGGAAGGTGATCCCTTTCATCTCCGCCAGGGTCCAGCCGAGGATTTTTTCGGCTTCGGGGTTCAAGAAGGTGCAGTATCCCCAACGGTCGAGGGCAAACACCCCATCGCCCATGGAATCGGTGATGCCCTGCAAGAAACGCCGACTTTCGGCAACGGCCTCTTCCATTTTTTTTTGATGGGTGATATCGGTCCGGATGCCGATGAACTGGATGGGGCGGCCCCGTTCATCCAGAAACGGCACGATGGTGGCCGCCACCCAGTACAACGAACCATCCTTGGCCCGATTGCATACCGAACCGTGCCACACCTCGCCCCGGGCAATGGTGCGCCACATCTCCTGAAAAAATGCCTTGTCATGATAGCGGGAATTGACCAGCCGATGGTCGCGCCCAATCAGCTCCTCCAGGGTGTAACCGCTGATCTGGCAAAACCGGTCGTTGGCATAGGTAATGCGGCCACGTACATCGGTTATACTGACGATGGCATGCTGATCCAGGGCAAATTTTTGTCGTTCCAGCTCGCGTTGAATGGCCCCTTTTTCGCGGACCAGCTCTGCCATCAGGAGGGAGAGTTTTTCCAGACTGGCCGCATCCGAGCCGATCTCCGCGTGTCCCGTGGAACACAACAATTCATTGGCCGTGTGGCGCAGCGAATCAATGATCCGTGCCCTGGTTTCGCTCTCCTCGCGCAGGCGATCATTGGCACGTTGCAGCTCCTCGGAACTCAATCGCAAGCGCTGCTGCCGACGCAATGAATCCCGTTCAAAGCGCTCATAGGTGCGGGTAATGCGTTCCAGCAAACGCATCATGCCGGCACGAAAAGCGTTCACCCGTTCGGGATCGGGACCCGCAGGCAGGATCAAATGGGCAAGCACCTCGGTGATTTGACTGGCCTCATCAATCCCGAAAGCCCGCCGCAATTGTTTGTCCAGAAGACGGTGGGCTGTGTCACGTCGTTGGCGATTTTCCCCATTTTGCCAAGGTGTTGCGGAAGCATGCAAATCCTGCTCATGACCCATTGAAAAAACCTCCGGCAAAAATGGTTCCCATTCCGGGAAAACCGTTGCACTTCTTGAAAGTGGCATGCCCGATATCTGTCTGAAGTGTACCTATTCATAATTTTTTCAAATAAAAACCCGCAATAAAATTACGCAATAAAAAAAAAATTGTCGGGAATCCTCTCGAAGCCCCACCGGGAGGAAGGGCAGAAAAGAAATGGACCTGGACAAAATGAACATGGTGGGGAAATATTGCAACCGACATTTTGGCAATCTGCATTCAGCATCGGGACACTCTTGACCATGATACACAAATGGATTGTGCGTGTCGTTTACAGCCTGGCTTTTATTCTGGTCGTTGGCTGTGCGACCGTTCCCATCACCGGACGCAGTCAACTCTCCCTGATCTCAGACTCGGAACTTTTCAGTCTCAGCTTCAAGAAACACAAGGATTATCTGAAAAAAAACAAACCCGTGCGCAACACCCACGCAGCCACCATGGTGAAGCAGGTGGGACAGCGTATCAGGCGGGCGGTCGAGCGTCACATGCAGCAACAGGGTCTCGGAGAGCGGTTGGAAGGCTATGCCTGGAGCTTTGATCTGGTACAGGATGATGAAATCAATGCATTCTGCCTGCCCGGGGGCAAAGTGGTCTTTCTGACGGGCATTCTGAAATATACCAGGGACGAGACGGGCATTGCTGCCGTGATGGGGCATGAAATCGCCCACGCCATCGCCAATCATGGCGGTGAACGCATGAGTCAGAAAATGCTGGTGGAGGTGGGTGCGGAGCTGCTGCAAGCCGCCACCGAGGAGAGCGGTCGGAATGGCATTCTCCTGGGATTGGCCTACGGTCTGGGAACCCAGTTTGGCATCGTGCTGCCTTTCAGCCGCCTGCACGAATCGGAAGCCGATCACATGGGACTGATTTTCATGGCCATGGCCGGTTATGATCCCTCCAAGGCCGTGGATTTCTGGCAACGGATGAACAAAAAAGATAACGGCAAAGAAAAGGGCCTGGAATTTTTCAGCACCCACCCTGCCGATGAGACCCGTATCGAAGAGATACGCAAGCATTTGCCCCAGGTGATGCCCATCTATGAGGCCAACCGTTCGGCAGAGAAATCTTCCAACGTGGGTTCAGGCTCGAACAAAGACAAAGACAGTGACGAAGACGACGAAGGCGATGACGACGACGAAGGCGATGACGACGACGAAGGCGAAGGCGAAGGCGACGATGACGAAGGCGACGATGGCAAAAGCGGCGATGACGAAGGCGACGATGACGACGATGACGACGATGACGATGACGACGAAGACGACTGAGGTGTCACAGACTCGCGCATCTGCCCTGTCAAACCAGCCAGTCCAGTCCGGTCCTCAACAGCATCGCATCAAGTTCCGGTGGAGGCTCGGCGTCATGAACCCGGCATCATGCCCAGTTTCTGGAGGAACTGCCTGATTTCTGTCTCCTTGTCCATGAACGCCCGAATGCGTCCTTCCACTTCGAAGGTGCTTTTTCCATCCAAATTCTGCATGGCCCGGTTCAGTGACTCCAACTCGGCCTTCATTTTTTCCAGTTTCCGGATGGCCTCCGGGGTCAGTCCCTGCACCTGTTCGATGATTGACTCCTGCATGGTTTCATGCCCCTGTCATATCGACCCGCCTGCCCTGTTGGACGTCCGCAGGGTGTGTCTGAGATGCTGTCCAATAACTTGTTAATTTCAAAAAGAACGAATGAAAAACTGGGATGGAGGTCCAGGA
>JADGCO010000079.1:0-12512 GCA_015228935.1 Magnetococcales bacterium
CCCTTCCTCCTGGCGGGGTTTGGGGCGGAGCCCCAATAAAATCTTTCTTTCCAATATTTTTTTATCCGAGGGTTAATGGACGGCCTCTGAGAAAAACCTGCTGGGAGACAATATCGACTTCAGGATCAAGTATTGACCCCGTCACATGGTTTGCAGGGCACACGAATTCATCCGGCAATCCCATTTTATTTTGGCACGACCGACTCCGTTTCATGAAGCTTGCAGGGCACACGGATCCATCTGGTATCCATACCCCGATACGGTTGCGATGAGATTGGCCTTCTTGTTTTCCGGATGCATTTTTTGTCGCAGCCGACAAACAATTGAATCCACGGTACGATCCTGGGGTGGTTCCTGGCGCGGTGAGATGGCGTCTTTCAGTTGCTCGCGTGTCACCACGGCCCCTCTGGCCTTGACCAGGGTTGCCAGACAGTTGAACTCACCCCGGGTCAGAATAATCTGGTCACCCTGCTCTGTTTCCAGGCGTCTTTTTTCGAGGTCCAGAGAAAAGCCCCGGAAATGAATCACGCCGGAATTTGCTTCCGAAACACGGTTTCCCGGCGCGGAAAATCTGGCATTGCGCTGGAGAATGTTGTGAATTCTGGCTACCAGCTCACGGGGATGGAACGGTTTGGTGATGTAGTCATCGGCACCCAGTTCAATACCGGCCACGCGATCCTGTTCGCTGTTGCGGGATGAGACAATGAACAAGGGCAGATTGGAGTGATAACGAATTTTTCTGACCACGACCAGGCCATCTTCATCCGGCAGATTCAGGTCAAGCAGTATGCAATCAGGCTTTTCCTTGGCAAAAGCGGCCAAAAATTCGGTCGTGGTGGCACAGGTAAAAACCCTGTATCCCGACTTTTCCAGATAGGAACTCATCAGAAACCGCATGCTGGCATCATCTTCCAGCAGGCCGATCAAGGGGGTCGTTCTGCGCATCCAGACGCACTCACCAGGGATGAAAGCATGTTGACGTTTGTTTATATCACCTGAAAGCAAAAAGGAAAAGGTCCCGACCAGCATGAGATTCTTCAGGAAGCCACCCAGCCATGAACCCACCCCATCCTGTTCTCAACATTTTGTCAATATTTTATCAACAATTCAACAAACTTTCTCCTGATTTTCAATTTATTTCAGTCCCGATTCGGATTATTTACCTAGCAATTGTTCTTTTGGCTTAAGCATTGGAATATGCTCGGCGGTCATCGATCTGCTGGCTTTTGCCAAAGTCTGGTTGCTTGAACACATCATGGATACGGACATGAAGTTTGCCCCATACCTGCGCGAAAAGGGCGTGACATGACACGACTGAAACCGATTGTTCCATGGCTGGCCTTGTTCATGCTGGTGTGGCCTTGGGATCTTCTGGCCATTGATGCGAGACTGCTTCCGGAAGGGGTGACCCGGATACGTTTGTATCAATCCTGGTCATGGGCAGAGGATGCCTATGATGCTTCCGGACACCGGCAGCCACTGGGCCAGATGGGCCTCGACAAACTGGCCGCCAAGGGAGTGGCTCCTGCTGCACCCAATCTCTATGCCATTCAAAATGATGCCCGATACACACTCCAGAGAACCGACCTGACCGTGGATTACGGTTGGAACACACATTTGGATCTCGGGATCTGGATCCCCATCCTGGATGCCAACCTGACACAATCGGCTGTCTTGAATCGTGCTGCTGGCTGGGATGGCCTGCCAACTGCCCAGAAAAGTGCCCTGACCGTGGCTGTGTCCCAACTGGACAACACCGATGCCAATCATCATGCCCTGGGAGACATTCTGCTTGGAATCAAGGGACAGCTTGTCGGTGACCAGAAATCCCCGCACCGTTTCAGTCTGGGCGGGGGGGTGCGTCTGCCTACCGGACATGTCGCCAATCCCCTTGATCCACGGGACACCTCTACCGGGGACGGCCAATGGGATTTGACCTTGTGGAGCTGGTACGACCATCCAGTCAATGACAATTTTTTCATCAACCTCCACACCCGCCATGAATACGGCTTGCCTGGTTCCCGCTCAGCCTTGTTGCCCACGGATGCAACCCGTTCCGGACGCATGGAATTTCAACCCGGTCTGCACCACGATGTGCAACTGGAACCACAATGGCGCTACCCCCTGGGCCACGTTGAACTGATGCCAAGCGTGTTTCTCATTTACAGTCGGGAAGAGAAGGGAAAACAACAAGGATTTGACCGCAACCAGGCTGCCTTTGCTGGTGGATTGTACACCGTCGAAGGCACGGATTGGCAGCGTCTGCTCCTCAAACCCACCCTGGGTCTTGGTCTGATCCCCATGGGCGTGCCTGTCAACCTGTATCTCGCCTTAGGCACCACTCTCTGGGGCCGCAACACCCCGGAAGCAAGTGTTGTTGAACTGCGCATGGATTTCTTTTTTCAAGGCCCCGGGCACCGGAAAGGAACGAACCCGTGAAGCGTGGTGACCAACAACCAATCAAGATACTGGTCATCACGGCTTCTCTTCTATTGTTTTCCTTTTATTCCTTGATGCTTTTGTCGGTACCGGTTGCGGCAGCAGACCCGGCTCCGCCCCTGGTCATTCAACCCGCACCAGTTGGCGTAGCGGAAACGGCTCTTCCCCAAGTCATTCAGCCCGCACCGGTTGCCGCAACGGCAATGGTTCCGCCCCGGGTCATTCAGCCCGCATCGATTGTGGCAGCAAAGGGTGTTACGGCCCTGCAACTTGCCGCGCAGATGGATGGCGTGTCTGCCACTCCCCATCTCCTGATCCTGGAGGATCCGGATCGCTCTCTGACCCTGGCCGACGTGACCCAACCGGCCATGGCCAGGCGTTTTCGCCCGCTGGGATCAATCAGCAGTCAGGGCCTTTCCACCTCGGCCTGGTGGATGCGGATGGAAGTGATCAACCCCTCTGATCAATCCCGATCCTGGTATATTCAGGCAACCTTTGCAACCCTGGATTTTCTGGATGTTCATGACCTGACCCCGGGTCGTCCCGAACAGGCATGGCATCTGGGAGACAACCGGCCATTCTCCAACCGTCCCATCCCCTTTGAAACCTCGGTCGCCCCGCTGGAAACTCCTCCACAGGCAACCAGTCAGATTTACATCCGGATGGCTTTTGCAAAGGTGGGGTATATCGATGCCGATCTTGTGCTTTGGACACCCGATAAATTTACCGGGTACCGAGACAAGAACAGCATTCTGACCGGAATTTATCTCGGCGGTCTGTTTTTCATGGTGTTTTATAATTTATTTATTTTAATATCAACACGCTCGCATGAATATTTCTGGTATGTTGCCTATGTAGCCACCTATGCAATTGCATTCACGGCAATCCTGGGTTATGGCCATCGTTATATTTATACCAATTCTGCCCTGTTGACTGAGCAGGTTCCAAACCTGGCCATGTTTCTCGCCTCTCTGTTGGCCTGGCAGTTTAACCGTGTTTTCCTGGACACGCCCATCCTGGTACCCAGGATGGACCGATTGATCAAACTACTGCTGATTCTCTACGCATTTTCAATTTTTCTGATCTTGATCGGATTCAAGAAAACCGGGTTGATTCTGACCATGTTCAGTATCGTTGGTCTGGCTCCCATTTTTCCGCTGCTGGGCATATGGCTCTGGTGGCGGGGCGTGCGCAAAGCCAGACTTTTGACCTTCGCCTGGATCTTTCTGGTTATTGGTTTTATTATCGGCTGGGGCCGCTTTCAAGGCTATGTGTCCACCTCAATTCTGTCCAACTGGATGGGACGGATCGGCGTCTGGCTGGAGGCGGCCTTTCTCTCCCTGGCCATGGCCGACAACATCAACATTTTGCGCCAGGAAAGGGAACTGGCAACGCAAAGAGAAAAGGATCTGATTCTCAACGCAAAAAATGAACTCGAAAACAGGGTGTTCGAACGTACCCGCGACTTGCATGATGCCCGAAAAAAGGCCGATGCGGCCAACCAGGCAAAAAGCAATTTTCTGGCCAACATGAGTCACGAAATCCGCACCCCCATGAATGCCATCATCGGCACCACGCTCCTGATCCTGAAAACCGGGCTGACCGAACGTCAAGACAAATACATAACCACCATCAAAAATGCCGCACATGCCCTGCTTGATATTATCAATGATATTCTCGATTTTTCAAAAATCGAGGCCGGGGAACTGAAGATTGAACAGATAAATTTCAATGTTTATCAATTGCTGGATGATGTCGTGCAACTCATGGCAGGCAGGGCAGAAGAAAAAAATTTGGAATTTTTGATTTACTGTCACATTCAGAAAGAGACCATTCTGATCGGGGACCCCTTGCGCATACGGCAAGTCCTGATCAATCTGCTTGGCAATGCCTTGAAATTCACCGAGACAGGTGAAGTCCATATCGGCATTGAACCCGTTGTGGAGACCCCTGCACAGGTGACCATGCGTTTTTGGGTGACAGATTCCGGCATCGGCATGAGTCGGCAACAAATTGATGGCTTATTTCAACCCTTTTCCCAGGCGGATGTCTCCCATTCCCGCAAATATGGTGGTACCGGCTTGGGATTGGCCATTTGCAAACGTCTGATCACGGCCATGCATGGAGAAATGCTGGTTGAGAGTGAGTTGGGCATCGGAAGTACGTTTTCATTTACCCTGACCTTCGGACGTGGCCAGACAACAGGAAGCCACCCCCTGATTCCCATGGAGCCGCAACTGCGAGGCTTGCGCATTCTGGTCGTCGATGACAATGACCAGGCACGTTCTGTTTTGACTGAAATGCTGGAGAGTTTTTCATTTCGGGTGGACTCGGTTGATTCCGGTTTCGCGGCCATGGATGTCTTGCAGAAAATGGATCGGACCCCGGGAGAGCAACCTTTCGGCCTGGTCTTGCTGGATTGGAAAATGCCGCACATGGATGGACTGGAAACAGCGCGTCGGATCCGGTACGCCATGGCTCTGTCTCATCTGCCAACCCTGATCATGGTCTCGGCCTACAATCGGGAAGAGGTGATCCAGAATGCCGAAAAAATGGGATTGGCCGGCCATTTGACCAAGCCGGTCACACCATCGGAGCTGTTTGATGCCATCATGCGTGCCCTCGGCGGTCGCCATGACATCACCGGGGACCGTCCAACGACCATGACTTGGAGACCAACCCGGAAGGAGTTGCAACGAATCCTGGGTATCCGGGTATTGCTGGTGGATGACATTGCCATCAACCGGGAAATTGCCCAGGAGTTCCTGGAAAATCATGGTGCCGTGGTCGTCCCTGCCAAAAACGGTCAGGAGGCCATTGAACAAGCTGCAAATAATACTTTTGATATTGTGCTGATGGACATCCAGATGCCCGGCATGAATGGTTTTCAGGCAACCGAAGCCATACGTCGCCAGGGGTCCAACCGGCACCTGCCCGTCATTGCCATGACTGCCCATGCCCTGGCTGAGGACAGGCAACGTTGTCTGGATGCCGGCCTGGATGATTATGTGACCAAACCCATCAATCCCGAAAAATTATTTCATATCCTCCTCAAATGGCTGCGACCCGGAGATGGTGAAAAAATCCCCCAACCTCCGACATCCCCGAGTATGCCAATCCTGCCCGAAGATGGAAAAAACGCCGGCCTGCCCAACGCCCGCCTGTCAAACACCAGCCTCCTGCCGATAGAGTTGCCGGGGGTTGATCTGGAGCAAGCCTTGAGTCTGGTGCATGGCAATCAGCACCTGTTGCATCACTCCCTGTTGACTTTTGCCCGGGATTATCGTGCTGCATCCCATGAAATTCTTGCCGCCTGGCAGCAAAATCAACTGGAACAGATGTCACCACTGGTGCATACCATCAAGGGAGTCGCCGGCAACCTGGGCATGACCGATTTGTACGTCGCCTCCCAAAAACTGGATGAGGGACTCAAAAAAGGGTCTGCCGACAGAGCCATGGTGACGGCATGGGGCATGGAACTCAACCGGGTTGTGCAAGGTCTGGATCAATTGCCGACAGAAAACACCCTTGCCCAACCGGCTGCACCGCCGCTTGCACCCTGGACGATCCTGGATCTGCCCCTGTTGATCAACCAGTGTCAGGAGTTGGAAATCATGTTGCAACAAGGGGATTACATGGCCATCGAGTACTTGCCAACCATGGCCTCCACTCTCCAGGGACAGGAGTCTGCCTTGTTTGCCAGGCTGGAACGGCAAATCCTGGCTTTTGCGACCGATGCCGCCCTGGCAACCCTGGCCGAATTGCAACAAACCATCAGGCTCTGGCAAAGCAACCCAGGCAACCCAGGCAATCCAGACAACCCAGACAATCCAGGCAACCCAGACAATCCAGGCAACCCAGACAATCCAGGCAACCCATCCGGTTGTATTGCCTTTCGTGAACAAGAGAAAGCGGAACATGAGTGATCAACCCAGGCCCCGCATCCTGATCGTCGATGATGAACACCACAACCTTCATGTCCTGGGCAGTGCCCTGAAACAGACCTATCAGGTTTTGGTGGCATCATCCGGTGAGCAGGTCCTGAAAAAACTTGCCGCCCCCCCCTATCCAGACATGATTCTGCTCGACATCATCATGCCTGGAATCAATGGCTTCGAAGTATGCCAAAAGCTGAAAGCCCGACCGGAAACAGCCGATATTCCCGTCATATTCATTACGGCCAGGCACTCGGAAGAGGATGAAGCCCACGGGTTTGGCCTGGGAGCGGTTGATTTTATCTCCAAGCCGATCCGGCCCAGCATTGTGCGGGCCAGGGTCCTGACCCATCTGACCCTGCAAGCCAAAAAAAGGGAGGCCGAAGCCGCCAACAAGGCCAAAAGCACCTTCCTGGCCACCATGAGTCATGAAATTCGCACCCCTCTCAATGGCATTCTGGGCATGGCTGAATTGCTGCTGGACATTGACATGGATGCAACAGGCCGGGAATACACCCAGACAATCCTGACCTCTGGACGCGCCCTGCTGAATATTATCAATGATGTGCTTGATTATTCAAAAATCGAGGCCGATAAACTGCAATTGGAGGCCATTTCTTTCAGTCTGTATCAACTTTTGAATGACGCGACCATTCTGTTCAAGGAATTTGCCAGAAAAAAAGCCATCGAATTCAATACAAATATTGATGATATATTGCCGGATTGGATTGTCGGCGACCCGACCCGCCTGCGACAGGTTCTGGTCAACCTTCTGTCCAATGCCATCAAATTTACCCAACAGGGACGGGTGACCCTCACCGCCCTGCCCAGGCTGCATCCTGAACACGGCCTGCTGATCCATCTGGAAGTACGAGATACCGGCGTCGGCATCTCCCCGGAACATTTATCCAGACTGTTCCAATCTTTCGAACAGGCCGACAGTTCCACCACCCGCAAACATGGGGGAACCGGTTTGGGGCTGGCCATTTCCCAAAAACTGGTCCAATTGATGAAAGGGCACATCGAAGTCGAAAGCACGCTTAACGCAGGAACCCTGTTTCGGGTCATATTGCCGATTCAGCAAAGCCTGGCTCCACAAGACATGTTGCTGACAACAGGAACGCCGGAATCGCTGACGACAGGGATTCCGGAATCGCTGACACATCTGACCCATTGGGCGGGCAGGGCGAAAATTCTGGTAGCCGAAGATGATCCGATCAATCAGGCCGTGCTGCGTGGCATGCTGAAAAGATTTGATTTTCAAATAGATTATGCCGATAATGGCCGGCAGGCCGTAGAGCTGTTGCGACACAAAACCTACGATCTCATTTTCATGGATTGCCAGATGCCGGAGATGGATGGGTATACCGCCTGTCGGGCTTTTCGCAACCTCGAAAAAGGGCAACATACCCCGGTCGTGGCCCTGACCGCTTTTGCCATGGAGGGAGACCGGGAAAAATGCCTGGCCGCCGGCATGGATGATTATCTGACCAAACCGGTAACCCGCCAAGGCATTCAATCAGCCATTTTGCGCTGGCTGGCCAGGGATGCTTCACCGGCACCCGCTCGCACCAAGTTGCCAACCAGGACTCCCCTGATATTGGATCGTGCGGCTTTTTTGGTCTTGCGTGCAGATATGGGCGAAGATTTTGACATACTCGTGGCACACTTCCTCCAAACATTGCCTGAAAAAATTCAAACCATCAGGCAGGCCTGGACCGACGCCAATCCGGATCTCTTGAAAAATGCCGCTCACGCCTTGCGCGGCAGCAGCAGCCAACTCGGTTCATCAAGCCTGGCCCAATGCGCTTTCGAAATTGAAAAATCAGCAAGAAATGCAGACATGACCAGGATTGGCAACCTGATTGTCACCCTGGAAGAAGAGGCCGCCAGGCTGGCCGATGCCCTCCTCGCCGAACAACGCCTGGCAAGCTTTCACCAGGATTTGGGCGATGATCATTTTCAAAACTTCCTGCGCATGGCACAACAATCCCTCGCAGGACTTCTCGAACGCATTCTCACCGAGAGCAGCCAGGACTCCCCGTCCCTCCTCCAGATCAGGGAGCGTGCCCTGGAGCTGGCCGGCATCTCCGGCAGTTATGGTCTGGCAGATGTGGAACGGTGTGCCACGGCCCTGGGAAACCGGGCCGGAAATGCAGATACCCCCTCTCTATCCACCCTGCTGGAAGACCTGCAAAAATCAGTACAGAAGGCCGTTTCGTTTCTGGAAGAACACGCCCGCATGTGAAACGCGCCACTGGTCATCCGTTGTTCGAGGCTGTTTTCTGCCAGGATCCGTGGCCGGATCCGTATTGCAAAAAATAATCTTGACTTTTCCAAGCCAAATAGCCGACTCGCAGACCTTGTTGGCAAGCTCCCCAAGCTCAGGGCGGGCCGGACGACTCATGGAACCAACACGCACACCCCAAACGATCAGATAGGCAATGATATCAGCCATCTGGATAGCCGTGGTCAAGTGGCTTTGCTTCCCAGTGCAACATCCCCTTTTTCAAGGCAAGATTTTGCCAAGGCGGAGCGCTGCATTGGTGCCATGGGAGGAAGCTGGTTTGCCAAACGAAAAGTCTTGCTCTTGATAAGTTTTTTCCCTTTGAGTTCAAGATGCCCAGTTGAAACGCGCTGACCGAAGAAGCGTTCCTCAGCATCTTGAACCAGACAGGTCAGATTCCAGAGATCCCGATCTTCTATCCCAACTCCAGCCAACACTTCATACGGGGATTCCCTCCGGTCTTGACCGCTTTCGTCCAGAAACAACAGGTAGCTCATATCATTGCATTCCTCATTCTGTTCCCTATACCTGTTGCAAAATGTACCGTTCCAGGAAACAATCGGAAACGTCTTTCATGTATTTTTTTCCAGGAGATTTTTCCAGAGATGTGCGGCATTTTCGGACTCATCGCCACTCCCTGGCAGGAGGATGCCGCCAGCGCCCTGGCCACTCTGGATTCCCGGGGACCGGATGCCCATGATCTGCTCCACCTGGGTCCCGTCACCCTGGGACATACCCGTTTGTCGGTCATCGATCTGGCAGGCGGACGGCAACCCATGCGCTCCCCCTCCGGGCATCTGACGCTGGTCTTCAACGGCGAAATCTACAATTTTCCCACCCTGCGCCAGGAGTTGGAACAACTCGGTCATCGTTTCACAACTCGTTCGGATACCGAAGTGTTGCTGGTCGGCTATCAGGCCTGGGGAGACTCCCTGCCCAGGCGGCTGGATGGCATGTTTGCCTTTGCCGTGTGGCATGAACCGGAACAAACCCTCTTTGCCGCCCGGGACCGGTTCGGCATCAAACCATTTTTATATGCCCACGGACAGGGATTCGCCTTTGCCTCCACATTGGCCCCATTTTTGGCCTTGCGCGGCTTTCCCAGGCGCTTGAATGGAGCCGCCTTGCGGGATTTTCTGGCCTTTCAGACCCCCTGTACCCCCCACACCTTTCTGGCCGACGTGCAGCAACTCCCCCCGGCCCATCAGTTGCGCTACCAGGCCCGGGAGCAAAAAATCTCTCTGGAACGGTATTGGTCCATTCCCCACCCCTCACCGCATCCCCCTCCCCCCCGCGAAGAGATTGTAACCCGGGTGGATGCGGCTTTGCGGGAGAGTGTGCAGCGGCAACGGTTGGCCGATGTTCCTTTGGGGGCCTTTCTTTCGGGCGGCATCGATTCCAGTCTGCTCGTCCACTACCTGGCCGAAACGACCACCCGTCCCATCCAAACCTTCAGCATGCGCTTTGCCGAAGAGGAATTCGATGAAACCCCCCAGGCCCGGGCCGTGGCCCAACAGTTTGGCTGCGAACACCATGAACTCGATGCCCCCCACATTGACGGCAGAACCCTGTTGGCCGCCTTGCATGACCTCGATCAACCCCTGGCCGATCCCTCCTATGTGATGGTCCACGCCCTCGCCAGACTGACCCGGCAACAGGTCACCGTGGCCATCAGCGGTGATGGCGGCGATGAACTGTTCGGAGGCTATGGCCGTTTTTTCCAAACCGAGGCCGATTTTCCGGAACGCTTCGGACAGGCCGGTCTGCGGTACCTTGTGGAACGGGGTTGGTTGCCGGGTGCCTTGTTGCGTCGCACCCTGCATGGCCGGGATCTGCTCTTCTATCGGCGGGTGGAACTGGGTCCCTGGCCCGTCTCCCGCAAAAGCATGGCCCGTTATTTGACCCCGGAGGCCCTGCCCTTGTGTCAGGTCCCCAAAACCCTGGAACTCTGGCATGCCCTGCTGGCAGAGTTCGGCGGTCGCATGGATACGGCAGCCCTGATGCGCGCCGATCTCTGGACCTATCTGTCGGAAAACTGTCTCGTGAAAACGGATCGGGCCAGCATGGCACATGGCCTGGAAGTGCGGGTGCCCATGCTCGGCAATCCGGTTGTGGATGCCGTTCTTTCTCTCCCCGCCACCGTGCATGGCGACACCTCAACCAACAAAAAGGCCATCCTGAAAGAGATTGCCCGCCGCACCCTCCCGGAAACCGTCTGGAATCGCCCGAAACACGGCTTTTCGGTACCCCTGCCCTCCCTGCTGCCCGGAACATGGCGTGGTGCTGGCGAGGATCTTTTTACCGAAAATAAAATCAAGACCCTTGCGCCTTTTCTGCATGCCCCGGCAGTTGCGGGTCTTTGGCAAAATCTGCAGGCAGGAAAACGGGTCGCCCACCGACTGGTCTATACGTTCCTGGTCCTGCTGGCCTGGCTGGAACGTCACCCCATGCAGGATCTGGTACAACCCACCGAATCTTTTCCTGGTCGGGACAAGAGTGACACGCCATGAACGCCATCCCGCGCCGCCCCCACATATTGCACACGGAATCTTCCCAAGGTTGGGGTGGACAGGAAATTCGCATCCTGACCGAAATGCAGGGATTCATCCAGCGCAACTACCCGGTTCTGCTCGTCTGTGTACCGGGCACGCAACTGGAAAGCGAAGCCCGTCGCCTGGGAATTCCCGTGGCACCGCTGCCCATTGGCCGCAAAAACCTTGCCGGTCTCCTGGCCATGGGACGCCTGTTGCGCCGGGTACCCGTTGATCTCATCATCACCCACAGCTCCACGGACAGTTGGCTGGCAGCCCTGGCCACCCGTTTTCTCTCTCCACGTCCCCATATCCTGCGCATGCGGCACATTTCCGCCCCCGTACCCCGCAATTGGCCCACCCGCTGGGTTTATACCCGGGCCGCAGCATGTATCGTCACCACCGGCAACAGGATTCGCCAACAACTGATCGAGGATAACGGCTTTACCGGACAGCGCATCGTTTCCATTCCGACGGGCATTGATTTGCAAAGGTTTCATCCGGCTGAACAACGAACGGCCCGGCAGCGCCTGGGTCTGCCGGAAAATGCCCTCCTGATCGGCATCGTCGCCACCCTGCGCAGTTGGAAAGGTCATGCTGATCTGGTCGCCGCTTTTGCCACTTTGGACCTACCCAACGTCCACCTGCTCATCATCGGCGATGGCCCGCAACGGGAAAATCTCCAGCAGCAGATTCGGGACAATCACCTGGCGGACCGGGTCATCATGGCCGGCAATCAGGATGATGTGCCCACCTGGTTGCAGGCACTGGATATGTTTTGTCTCCCCTCCTACGCCAACGAAGGCGTTCCCCAGGCCCTGATGCAGGCCATGTGTACCGCCCTGCCCGTCATTTCCACCACCGTCGGGGCCATTCCGGAACTTGTCGAACAGGATAAGACCGGTATCCTGGTCCCCCCCAGGGATATTCCCGCCCTGGCCCAGGCACTCCGGAATCTGCTGCAAAATCCACAACTCCGCCGCACCCTGGGCAACAGTGCCCTCCTCCATGCCCAGACCCATTGCGGCCTGGAAATCATGCTGGACAGGATGGAACAAATCGTCCTGTCTGTTCTTGGTCGCAAGAGTTCTTGACCGGGCAACCGCATTCCTCCACAATATGGCTAGATGTCTAGGCTAGATGTCTAGGCTAGATATCTATGGCTGGATGTCCAGGCTGGATACTCAGGGGCTGTCTATTAACTTTTGGATATAAAAAATTGGAAAGAAAGATTTTATTGGGGCTCCGCCCCAAACCCCGCCAAGAGGAAGGGCACAGCCCTTCCTCCTGGACCTCCATCCCAGTTTTTCATTCGTTTTT
>JADGCO010000079.1:12520-18961 GCA_015228935.1 Magnetococcales bacterium
AAGAGGAAGGGCACAGCCCTTCCTCCTGGACCTCCATCCCAGTTTTTCATTCGTTTTAATTAACAATTTATTAGACAGCCTGAAATCGTGTCCTCTTCGAGATGTGTAGAGGAGACGCGGTTTGACATCACAGATGGAGAAACGAACATGAGCGGAAAGCTTCTCTTGCGCCTGACCGTTCTGGCAGGATTGGCGGTAGGCATCGTGGCGGCCTATCAACATCGGGACATCCTGGATCCCGCCCGCCTGGAAACCCTGGTACGGAGCTGGGGAACGGCGGGCATGGGGTTGTTCATCCTGCTGTACGCCCTGGCCACCATACTCTTTTTGCCGGGATCGGTACTCACCCTGGCGGGAGGTGCCCTGTTCGGTCCCTGGCTGGGAGGTCTCCTGAGTCTGGCGGGAGCCACCATCGGGGCGGGAATTGCCTTTCTCATGGCCCGTCACCTGGCCGGCGAATGGGTGACACAACGGGCAGGAGGTATCGCGGGTCGCCTGCTGGCTGGCGTGGAGGCGGAAGGGTGGCGCTTTGTCGCTTTTGTCCGCCTGGTGCCAATCTTCCCCTTCAACCTGCTCAATTATGCCCTGGGATTGACCCGCATCGGCCTCGTTCCCTATCTCCTGGCCTCCTTGATCTGCATGGCTCCCGGGGGATTGGCCTACGCCTGGCTGGGTTTCGCCGGCAAGGAAGCGGCCAGTGGCAGCGCCGATGCCATCCGTGCCGGCCTGTGGGCACTGGCCCTGCTGGTCGTGGTTCTGCTGCTTCCCCGCTGGGTCAGGCAGGCACGCGAAACCAAACGTCATCTGACCACCACCCGCCTGCGGGAGATGCTCGCCGCCGGGGAAAATCTGACGGTACTGGATGTGCGGGATGCCGCCGACTTCAAGGGAGAAAACGGTCACGTTCCCGGCTCACGCAACATTCCCCTGCCCGAACTGGAGAGCCGACTGGAGGAGATACGGGATCTGCAACACCCCCTGGCCATTCTGTGTCACACCGACCGCCGATCCGCCACGGCCTTCCGCAAACTCGATGCCCTGGGCATCGGCCCGCTCTACCTGGTCCTCGGCGGCATCAAGCAATGGCGGCAGGAGGGGTTTCCGGTGGAACGGTGAATATCATGCGCGTCGGAATGGAACTGATCATTCTGGTCATGTTGACAGCGAGTCACACCTGGGCGGGTGGCGTGACCCCACCCTCCTCCCAGGATTGTCTCGCCTGTCACCGGGAACGGGACACCTCCCTGGTCAGTGCCTGGGAAAAAAGCCGTCACGCCAAGACCGGCATCGCCTGTCCGGCCTGCCACGGCTCGGAACACGATGGCTCCATGGCCAACCGCTCCCGTCGCAATGATGCCTGCACCGGATGTCATCTGCGGGAAACCGGCAGCTACACCCTCTCCAAACATGGCGTGATCGTCACCCTGGAGGCGAAGCAAATGGATTTTTCCCAACCATTGCAGGAGGGAAACCAGCGCGCCCCCACCTGCGCCTATTGCCATCTCCACGCCGGCGAACACGATACGGGAGCGGGCATTTTTCCCCTGGCACCAACAGATCGTTCCCCAATTCCGGACGCCACCGCCCGCGACGAATCCCGTGCGGCTCCCTGCCTGGATTGTCACGCCCCCCGTTTCGTGGAGACCTGGTTCACCACCGGCGCACGCATGCTGGAGATCGGACGCATGAAAGTCCGGGAAGCCACCGAAGTGGTGGCAAGACTCGATCATCAGGCAGCCCGTGACACTTTGCATCGTATGACACATGACCATCTGCGCAACGTCCGTCTGGGGGTGGGGCATCAATCCCCGGATGACCAGTGGTGGCATGGCCATCCGGCCCTGGATGGCGATTTGTTGCGTCTCAAGTCCAGCCTGAGTGACAAACTGCGCCAATCCACCGGACCGTGACCAATCCAGGATTTTTTTTGCCCATGACCCAAAATTTTATTTGCAATCGCGTCCGGAAATGGTATACTGTGGGTCCGATAAAACCCGCCAAGGCTATGCCCTCCTGGGTACCCTCAAACCGGCGGGTTACTTGTTTTTGCATGATTCTCTTCCCTGATTCAGTATTTATGCATTTCATTATAGATTATATAATATAATATATAAATGTTGAACATCATAAGTATGAAAAAAAATATTTTAAATCCAAGAAGTGTTTTTTTAAGATTTTTCCTGGAGAGCATTTTTATGATTGGAATTGAGTACAATAATTGCGGAATCCAAAAAAATAGAACTAGAAATATACCAATTTCTTGAAGAATATAGGCATGACGGTAAATTCCTATAATTGAGAAATATACTACGCAAAGAACAATCGACATAATGAAACCAACCACGATAGAATCTTTCATGTTTCTTCCGAATTATAAATTATAGTCGGAGATGGAAATACACTTCCATCTCCGTGAGAGTTCTTGGGATACTATCTTTTCTTACTATCCCATTTCTTCATGAACTCTATTTTTCGTCGATTCTGTTCCAGGGTGGCGTCTACTTCATCCAAAAAGTGTTGAAATGATGCCCATCCGGCGTCCCATCCCTGAATGGCTGTGTTGGGTTGTCCGCATTGGCGTGCGGATGGTTCACCCCGGTAATGACTCGGCAACCCCGTTAATTCCGAGTCATTACCGAAACTTGGCAGGCTACAGAGGCTTATTAATGTTTGTCAAGGATAATTTTGGAGTTTTTTGATTTTTTCTCTCCCATTGTAAAATTTCTATTTTTTCTAATGTTTTCTCGATTTATCGAAAATTCCACTGGGTTGTTATCAGTGTCAACCGGTTTTGTCTGCTTCTCCATTTGGGGGCGTGTGGATCGCCGGTACACCAAATGTCTTCATAATCTGCCAATCGTTCACACCATCACCTTTACCGGGATCCCTGGCCAGAGGGCAGAGGAAACGCAAATTGGTATCATCCAGGAAAATTTTATTTGCAATCGCGTTCGGAAATGGTACGCTGCGTCTCAACAAGACCCGACAAGGCTATGCCCCCCCGGGGTACCCTCAAACCGGCGGGTTACTTTTTTGCGTGATTCCCTCCCCCTGGGAAGTTTCCCGTGCATTTCAGCAAACCTCCCAAGTCCTTTGACGAGCAGATCGTTTTGTTGCAATCCCGGGGCATGATTATACATGACCCTGTCTCTGCTCGGCATTTTCTCGCTCACCTGAATTATTACCGCCTGACCGCCTACTGGTTACCCTTCGAAGCAGACCATGCCCGTCATGCTTTCCAACCCAATACCCGATTCGACGCGGTCCGGCACTCCTTGTCGCCGACTTCCACCCCGCAGAGAATCGCAAAATATACAATACCTTGGTCATGTTGGCCTGGATGATGGACCAGATCTGCCCAGGGCACCATTGGAAGGTAAGATTGCTGGATTTGATCCGGCGTCATGACATCGATACAAACGCAATGGGTTTTCCGGAAAAATTTTTCGAGCGGGCCATTTGGCAATTGGAACGGCACCCCAATACGGCACAAGGAGACGCACCCCATGTTTGACAACCTGTTGGCAGGGCAACCGGAATCGGTCGCATGGATCGTGATCGGTTTCGGTGCCCTGTTGGCCATCGCCGGCGTCCTGAAAATCATCGGCAATGGCATTTCGTTTTTGATCTGGGTCTTGCTGGTCGTTGCGGGAACCACGGCCATCCAGGCCGGGTTGCGGCATCAAAACAGCGTGCAACTCTCCCAGGAGATGCAGATGAAGCTGGGCAACATCATCGAACCCGGCAAGGCACTCTCCCAGGATGCCATGCGTGCCCTGTGTGACAATCTGACCAAATTGGATGCCAAACCCAAGACCAAAGAACCGGCGTCCGGTTTGCAGCCCACCGTGCGCCAATAACCGGCATCGGCAACCTGGAGCGGCAACCCGGGGCGGCGTGACACGCTCCCGGGTTGATCCCTGCCTTTGCGACATGACACGCTCCGGAGTTGATCTCTGCCCCTGCGGCGTGACACGCTCCCGGGTTGACCCCTGCCCTTGTGGCGTGACACGCTCCCGGGTTGACGCCTCCCCTTGCGGTCCTGGCCCCTCCCAGGGTATCCATGACCATCCGACACCCTCCTTGCGACACTCATCCGTACCAGGGTACTTATGGCCGGCATTGCGGAAAATCTGGCGAAGATCAGGGAACAAATCCGTGCCGCTGCCAGACGAGCGCACCGGGATCCGGCAACCGTGCGTCTGGTGGCGGTTTCCAAAACCCAGCCCGTGGCCGCCATACGAGAGGCCATGGCTGCCGGTCAGATCATTTTTGGTGAAAGCCGCGTCCAGGAAATTCAGGAAAAAAAATCCCTCCTGCCGGCACAGGCAGGAGAATGGCACATGATCGGCCCTTTGCAACGCAACAAGGTCAAGGTCGCCGTGACCCTGTTCGACCTGATGCACAGCGTCGATTCCGTGGCCCTGGCCGAAGAGATTCACCAACGAGTGGCGGGATCCCCTCCCCTGCCCGTCCTGGTCCAGATCAACATGGGCGGCGAACCCCAGAAAAAAGGCCTGGAACCGGCCCAGGCCGAGGCCGCCATCCGCACCATGGCCCGCTTTTCCGGCCTCGCCATCCGGGGCTTGATGACCATTCCCCCCTGGAACCCGGATCCCGAAATGACCCGGCCCTTTTTTCGGGGTCTGGCCACCCTGGCCCGGACTCTGAACCAACTGGCCATTCCGGGAGTCTCCATGTCCGAGCTTTCCATGGGCATGAGCCAGGATTTTGCCGTGGCCGTGGAAGAGGGAGCCACCCTGGTCCGCGTCGGCGCAGCCCTTTTTGGTGAACGTCAGGAGCCTGCACCATGACCCTTGTCGTGATCGTGACCATGACCTTTCCGGAAGTCGGAACGACCCTTTCGGGCAAACGTCAGGAGCCTGCACCATGACCCTGACCATGAACGTGGCTTTTCTGGGCGGTGGCAACATGGCCACGGCCCTGATCAGCGGCCTTGTCCAGGCAGGCATCTCTTCCGGACAGATCCGGGTTGCCGAACCGGATCCGCTGCGGCGCAATACCCTGCAAGAACGCTTCAAGGTCACGGTACAGGCTGACAACAGCGCCGTCTTGCCGGGCGCGGATGTGGCCGTGGTGGCCGTCAAACCGGGCGTGGTGACCAAGGTGTTGCAGGAGATCCAGGCCGGTCTGCTGCCCCAAACCCTGATTCTTTCCATCGCTGCCGGGGTCTCCCTGGCCCGTCTGGCCGAAAATCTGCCCAAGGATCAGCCCGTGATCCGGGCCATGCCCAATACCCCGGCCCTGATCGGAGCCGGCATGACGGTTCTCTGTCCGGGATGTGGGGTCCAGGAAAATCAGGTCGAAACAGCCCGCCGGATCATGCTCGCAGCGGGCAAGGTGGCGGTGATCCAGGATGAAAAACTCATGGATGCGGTCACCGCCCTCTCGGGATCGGGTCCGGCCTATCTCTATCTGGTGGCCGAGGCCCTGTCCGATGGCGGCGTGGCCTGCGGCCTGCCCCGGGATCTGGCCGATCAGTTGACGGTCCAGACCCTGCTCGGTACCAGCCAACTGCTGGCCAGCAGCGGACAACACCCGGCCATCCTGAAAAATCAGGTCACCTCCCCGGGAGGCACAACGATTGCGGCGTTGCGCAGGCTGGAAGCCGGTGGCGTCAGAAGTGCCCTCATGGAAGCCGTGGTGGCCGCCTGGCAACGCGCCAGGGAACTCTAAAAAATACGATCAGGAGTACATCGTGGGAATCTTGCACTCGATTGGCACCTTGTTGGGATTCGTCCTGCAAATCTATTCCTGGATGATCCTGGCCCGCGTTCTCATCTCCTGGGTCAATCCGGATCCCTACAATCCGATTGTCCAGTTCCTGGCCCGGTTTACCGACCCGGTGCTGCGACCCGTGCAACGTCTCCTGCCCCCCATGGGAGGTCTGGATCTCTCCCCCATTGTCGTCATGATGGGCATCATGATGCTGCAACGTCTGGTGACGGCCCTGTTCAGTGGCGTACCGGCTGGTTTGGCCCTGGGCGTCATTGCCGGAGAAATTCTCACCATTCTCCACGTCCTTCTGACCCTTTACATGCTGTTGCTGGTGGCCCGGGGAGGAATCAACATTCACTCCTGGCTCACCTTCAAGCAGGGACGACCGCTCCGCCTGAATCTGCGCCACCCGGTCAACCATTTCCTGTTTCAGGTCACCGAACCCGTCCTGCGACCCCTGCGGCGCTGGGTACCCACCTACGGCCCCCTGGATGTCACGCCGCTGGCCGCCGCTTTTCTTTTGCTTTTACTGCTGATCCTGATCCAGAATGCGGGAATGGCGGTCTCCAGCCCCGCCCGTCCTGCCGATTATATCATGCAATAAAAAAACGTATCTATTCAGAACCATTGCAAAAAAAGGGTTTGATATGAAAGACTTTGTTGGGGCTCCGCCCCAAACCCCGCCAGGAGGAAGGGCACAGC
>JADGCO010000080.1 GCA_015228935.1 Magnetococcales bacterium
CACCGACTGGCTGCTGGGCAAATACCCGGTGACCGTCATGGAGTATCAACATTTTATGGACCACAACGGCTATCAGGACAAAACATGGTGGGATGATGCAGGCTGGCACATGCGTATGAAAGAAGGTTGGAATAACCCAGACAATTGGGATGACCAGCTCCTGCACCCCAACCGGCCTGTTACCTTTGTTTCCTGGTTCGAAGCGATGGCCTTTTGTCGCTGGTTGAGCAAGCAGAGAAATATGCAAATCCGCCTGCCCGATGAGGGTGTTTGGAAAATGGCGGCCACTTCCCGGAAAGGAGCATATCCCTGGGGAGCAGAGTCGCCAAATCCAGATCAGTTGGCTAATTATTATGCTGGTGGAAAAGACACGGCACCCACTCCAGTAGGCATTTATCCTGCAGGTAACGGACCCTACGGTCATTGTGACCTAGCGGGCAACGTCTGGGAGTGGTGCCGGAACTTGTTCGCTGACCGTAACGCCATGGGGACTTCACTTGATCCGCTTGTCATCCCAAGAGGCATGCGAAGCATGCGGGGCGGGGGCTGGCACAGCCCGACTAAGTTCCTCCGGGCCATCATTCGCCGCGGCCTCCGCGCCTATAATCAAAGCATCGATGTGGGCTTTCGTCTCGCCACCCCCCGCCAGCCGTTGAGCCATGGAGAAAGCAAACTGAAATTTCCGGTCTGATATAAAAATCAGGCTGGATATAATATATCAAACTTGGTATACAATTGAAAATGAACTGGCGCGTCGAAGTACTCAACGAAACGGTCCGGAATGAGATGAAAACTCTTCCAGATGACATGCGGGCAAAGATTGACCACATAATTGAATTAATTGAAAATTTTGGGCTGAACCAGATACGGGAACCCCATGTAAAACACCTGGAACACAAACTCTGGGAAATGCGCGTCAGGGGAAAAGATGGTATTGCCCGAATCCTGTACGTGACTGTTCACCAACAGCGAGTCGTTATCCTGCATGCGTTTGTCAAGAAAACCAATAAAACACCCAAGAGAGCCATCCGGGTGGCCATGTCCAGAATGAAGGAGATCCAAAAATGACCATTCCATTCTCGGAACTCAGGAAAGAATGGCGCAAAAATCCCCAATACATGGAGGAATACACGGCACTGGAAGGAGAATTTTCCCTTGCCCGGGAACTGATCCAGGCCCGGGTCGATGCCGGGCTGAGCCAACAGGAAATTGCCGAACGCATGGGTACCAGTCAGCCAACTGTGGCACGGCTGGAAAGCGGCCACAAACCCTCCCTCAAAAGCCTGGAACGCTATGCCAAGGCCGTGGGTATGAAGGTACAAATCCACCTGGTACCCGGATGAGGATGAATTGATGCCACCCCTGTCAGGGAATGGCCGGGTGGTAAAGAGTTGTTTTTGCGCCAACCTGCACATTATCTCCCGCATGCGGGACAGGCGAACGGATTGGTTTGTCCTGTCGGGTCATCGCTCACGATCCTGCCCTCGGCCAGCGTGATGGTCCGGGTGCAAACGCTACGCAGCCACTCCAGATCGTGTCCCACCACGATCCGGGTCTGCGGCAAACTTTTCAACAAGGCAGCCAATTGGCGGCGGCCATGGGGATCCAGGCCGGAGCAGGGTTCATCCAGGAGCAGAATTTCCGGTGCCAGGGCCAGAACGGTGGCGATGGCAACCCGCCGCTTTTCCCCGCCGGAGAGTCGGTGGGGCGGTCGCTGGCGCAAATGTTCGGCCCCCACCCGGGTCAAAGCCGAGATGACGGTCTGTTCACATTGGGCGGCGGTCATGCCCAGATTCAAGGGGCCGAATGCCACATCCTCCGCCACGGTGGGCATGAACAACTGGTCGTCGGGATTCTGAAAAACCAGACCGATGGTGCGACGGATCTGTTCCCGATTGGCGGCTGTCATGGGTGTCCCATGCAACAACAAGGATCCGGCCACCGGCTGGATGACACCGCTCAGCAGGAGCAGCAGGGTGGATTTGCCAGCCCCGTTGCCACCCACGATGGCCACGCTTTCGCCAGGGCGAATACCAAAGGAAACACCCGCCAGGGCCGGGGTGCCATCCGGATAGCGATAATGCAAATCTTGAACTTCCAGGATGCAGGGATTCATGGACTGTGCCCGAGAATCAAGGCACCCAGTGGCACCACCGGCTGCCCAAAACGCAGACCTGACAGAATCAACAACCAGACAATCAGGAAGCGCCAGTCGCCGGATTGCAGCCGCGTGGCTTCGGCCACCGGAAACGAACCGTGAAACCCGCGACAAAGCATGGCCTGATGAACACGCTCCGCCCGGTGCATGGCACGCAGCAGCAGATGGCCAACGAGTCGGGCATGAATGGACCATCCCTGTCCACGCCGGCCAAAAGAACGCAGGTTGCGGGCACGCGCCATCTGTTCGGCTTCCTGAACCAGGACAAAGAGATAACGGTATAAAAGCAGAATCTGGGTGACAAAAATGCGTGGCACTCCCAGGCGTTCCGCTGCCCGACCCAGGTCCGGCAGGCGCGTGGTGGCAGTCAGCACCAGGATGGCGGACATGGCCAGCAAAAAGCGCAAGCCAATGGAGAGCAGGGAAAGCCAACCACCCCCGATGGTCAGACTATCGGTCACGGGTATGGGCCGGGTGTCCAGAAAGGGATTGAAGAGTCCAATCAGGAGTGGCAGCGGAGCCAGCAACAAAAGACGGTGCAGCAACCAGCGGCTGGACAGTTCCGCCCGAGCCACCAGAATCAGGGGAAAAAGAAAAAATGGCAACAAGCCGCTCACGGCATATTTGTCGAAGGAGAGAACGCACAGCAGAAACAGGAGCGTGACGACCAGTTTGACCCGGGGTTCCAGGAGATGCACAGCAGAGTTGCCACGTGCCATCTGGTCCAGAGTGACAACAATCTTGCGGGAGTCAGGCTCTCCGGTCATGGAAATTCAACGATCATGAATCGAAAAACAGGGGGAAACCGGACGATGCATCGGGCACCATGCCATCATGTCCTCATGCATGGGCACGACCCCAGAACAAAAACCAGAGGGTTCCGGCCAGACCAAAGGCACTGGCCGAAAGAAGATTGACCTCCGGTCCCAGTTGCCAGAGCAGGGCACCGCTGAAGGCTCCCAAGGAAACAACCATATCGCGGACCAGATAGTAGGTCCCGAATGCTGCGGCGCGATGGTCCGGCGGGGCAAGATCCAGGATCAACGCCTTGCGGGCGGGTTCCCCGAACTCTTTCAAACCCCGGACGATGAAAGCAAACACAAGCATGGTGAAAGAGCTGGTCAGCAGCAATACCAGGGGAAAGATTGTGAAAAAGGCAAAGGTGGTCACCACGAAGGGTTTTTTTTCGGCGCGGTCGGCGAGCCAGGCCACCGGCAGATAGACCAGGATGGCAGTGGCCATTTCGATAGAGGTCAGGATGCCAAACTCGGCGGCGGAAACCGGATTGGCGATGAATTTCATGCACCAGATCACCACAAAGGCATGGGGAATCTGCTCGCAAAAGCGGACCAGAATGTCGGACACCAGCAGGCGGCGCATGGCCGGCGTGAGCAGGGCGAGCATTCTGGTCAGGGAATTGGGGGGATGATCGCTTTTGGCGGGTCGATCATCGGGAATCAGGCGTTGCTGGGCAAAAAGCCCAACGACGGCCATGCCCAGGGCAATGGTGAAGGAGACACGGATCCCATCGATTTCCCCCAGTCTGTCGATACAGAGTCCCCCGATCACGGGTCCCATGGCCATGGGAAGCCGTTTGACCAGAGAGTGCATGGTGACGCCCATGGTACGTTTGTTGGATGGCAGCACCTTGGCGATCAAACCCATGCTGGCCGGCAGGGAGAGGGAACTCCAGGCCAGGAAGAGAACAGCCCCCGCCAGGACCGCCTCCCAGCGGGGGACCAGAATCACGAGCAGATAGCCGGCCATGGCCAGCAGGTTGATGAACAACAAGCTGCGCCGAAAACCAAACCGTTCGGCAAGATAGCCACCCGGGAGGGAATAAAGAGCCGAGAGAAGATTGTCCATGGCCCCCAGCAAACCAATGACCAGGGGTCCCCCGCCCAGGGCCAGGAGATAGATGGGCAGAAAGCGTTCGGCCAATCGTTCGCCCAGACCAACCAGAACGACCAGCAGCAACAGGCCGGCTGTTTCGCGCCGCATGGCCAGAAAATCGATTAACCGCATGGTCCGGGTCACTGGCTTGATCCTGACGCTTTCATGGTCGCAACCGCACGGTTTGGATCCTCTTTCATGGCCGCAACCGCATGGTTTGGATCATCGGTCCGTGCCTTATGCTTCTCTGGCTGTATCCAGGGCACACCAGGCATAGAGGGCGTCATACATCTCGAATTGCCGGCGGATGTTCTCCTGATCATCCGGGAAACGCAAACCATACCCTGTGGCCAGAGCCTCCAGACCACGGGCCAGGGGATCCAGGTCGTAACGATGCGTATCGGCACCGCTCACCACCCTGGCCAGCCGCAACAAGGCCTTGTCGGTCAGTTGGAAGGCGCGTATCAACACCTCGAAGGTGCAGAGTTCGCCAGCGGGATTGCTGCGATCATGGTCATATTCGGCCCCCGGGGCATCGTAGGAGATGGCCCCCTCTTTGGCGGCAACCTCCAGAACCCGGCTCTTGGGAACAAACAGAAACTCCGCCTGAGAGTCGATGAACCGGGCAATCAACCACGGGCAGGCAACCCGATCCACATGGACATGGGAACGTGTGATCCATTTCATGGGTGTATTCCAATCGGTCAGGGTTTTTTGAGACAGCCAAAATAGCGCAGATTGTCCTCGGTAATTTTGCGCATGTCATCCAGCAGGTGGCTGAAGCGTGCCTCCACATCATCCTGAAGATGATACAGATATTCCCGTGCCCCTTCTTCGCCGTACTTTTCGGTCCACATTCTGGCATATTCCAGAACTTTGCCCAGATCGTGCCGTTCGGCCTTCTTGTCGGGGGCATCGATCCATTCGTGAATGTCGCGGTACTCCTTGCCTGTTCTGGCAAGGCTTTGCTGATAATGAATTTCCAGTTTGGACATGCTGCTCTCCTTGGAAGGGCCAGGATGGGAATCCAGGGATAAAAGGTTTCAAGTCCCAGATTCTTTCAGAAACTCTGTCAGTTTTCAAATTTTTATACAACCTTTCGCAGCGAGAATCGGACTCAATTGCACGGACAAGGTGCCGCTGAAATGCCAATATATGCGCTTGACAGCATATGCTGATTGACGCATATTCGCTTGGAAAGATACGAGGTAACCTCATTGACTCCCGAGATCCTGCTGAAATCCTTGGTGGACGAAACCCGGCTGCGGTGCGTGATGTTGCTGCTCGTCGAACCGGAGCTATGCGTTTGCGAGTTTGGGTACGTCCTGGGCGAAGCGCAACCGAAGATCTCCCGACACCTGGGAACGTTACGCGAACACGATGTGGTACGGGACCGCCGGGCCGGACAGTGGGTGTACTATACCCTGCATCCGGATCTGCCCCCATGGGCCATGGTCATGATTCAGGCTGTTGCCCATGGTTTACAAGGATCGGAAATCCACCGGGACGATCAGGAGAGATTGCGGACCATGCCGGATCGTCCCAAACGCTGCCCTATGGAAGGTGAATCATGCTAAAAATTTTCAGTGATCTGGCAGATGTCACAGTGTTCCACGGATTGGGGCTTGCGCCTGGATCTCCCCTTGGGCAGGCGTTGCACTTCTTTGTGGAAGACACGAGCAAGATTTTCGTGTTGCTGATCGTCATCGTTTTTGTCATGGGGCTGTTCCGGACCATGCTCTCGCCGGAGAAGGTGCGGGGTTACATTGAAGGCAAGTCCCACGGAACGGGTTATTTGCTGGCGGTCATTCTTGGTGCGATCACGCCTTTCTGCTCCTGCTCCTCGGTCCCTTTGTTCATCGGCTTCCTTGAGGGGGGCATCCCAGTTGGGGTGACCATGGCCTTTCTCATTACCTCGCCCCTGGTGAATGAAGTCGCCGTGGTCATTCTGGGGGCCGTCATGGGTTGGAAGATGACCTTGGTATACGTGGCCACCGGCATGGGAATCGGGATTCTTGGTGGCATCTTCATCGACCGTCTTCATATGGAGCGATGGGTGGAGGAATATGTATGGAAGATGCGCCTGGGGCAGGCGAACATGGAAGATGCAGACGGTTCGTGGCGGGCACGAGCATTCTATGCCTGGGGTGAAGTCCGCACCATCGTGGGCCGCATCTGGCTTTATGTCATCATGGGTATTGGCATTGGTGCGGCGCTGCATGGTTACGTGCCACAGGAACTTTTCGTCCGCTACGCTGCCGCTGATAATCCATTGGCTGTACCCGTGGCGGTACTCCTGGGCCTGCCGCTCTATGCCAATGCCACGGGGATTATCCCAGTGGCCGAAGCCCTGCTCGCCAAAGGCGTTCCCATCGGCACGGTGATCGCTTTCATGATGAGCGCAGTGGGAATCTCGCTCCCAGAATTCATCCTGCTGCGCAAGGTACTTAAACCAAGATTTCTTTTATTTTTCGCAGGGTTCCTGACCGTGGCCTTCATCATGGTCGGCTACCTGCTCAATGCAATCTTTGTCTGAATCAGAAAGGAATTCATGAAATCGTTCAAGATATTGGGATCCGGCTGCAAAAACTGCGTCACCACGGCGAAGCTGATCGAAGATAAGGCCAGGATACTGGGCATCGAGGCCCAGGTAGAGAAAGTAACCGATTTGGCCGAAATCCTGGGTCATGGGGTGATGTCTACTCCCGGTGTAATGTTGGACAATCAAGTGGTCCACGCGGGTAGCGTGCCCAACAGCAGCCAAGTTGAGCAATGGTTGAAAAAATAACCGCGTCGTGCCAGCGTTGCCGAGGGGATATGTCCCATCTGGTCTAGTGAACTGGTCAAGACCCAAGAGAGAATGATAGAACATGGAGCGTGAATGTAAACAAGTATGAGAATCATTCTCAATAATTCATGATGCATCCACTGAGAAGTGGTGTGATATTCGAATTTAGATTAATATCGGTGGGGGAAGTGTGAGTCGGCATTCAGAGGCATCCCGATTGGATGGCCAAGAGGCGGAGGTTGAGTGCAATGCAGCTCAAATACAAAATGGGAATTGGGTTCCTGGTCCCCCTGGTCATGGGTTTTGCGGCCCTGGCCATAGTTCTGATTCCACTTATTTCACGTCAATTTACGGCCAGCTATGAGGCAGGGATTGACCAGAGGTTTCAGAGCATCGACCAATCGTTTCAGGAATTGGGCACGAGTTTGTTGGGTGACGCCTCCGTCCTGTCCAGCATGCCGGGGTTGGGTCAGGCACTGAAGGATCAGGACCGGCAAAAGTTGCAAAACCTCATGGTTCCGGCCTTTCAGGGTTTGCACGCCGTGCATGATGCCGTGACCACGGTCGAAGTGACTGACTCCAAAGGCATCGTTGTGTTGCGTGGTCATCATCCGGAAAAATTTGGCGACGACAAGTCTAAGACCCCACTGTTTGGCAGGGCACTGCAAAGCGGCAAGCCCCAAATGGGCATCCAGGTTTCCACCACCACCGGTCTGTTGAGTCTGGATTCGATCCATCCCGTTTTTCTCGACAAGACCTTGGTGGGACTGGTAAAGGTGGGTTCTTATCCCAGGGAGGAGGCGTTGCAGGGGATGAAGGCAGTGATGGGGGTGGAGATTGCCGTCTGGAACGAGAAACTGAAAAAACTTATTGGCACCACTCTCAAGGGGGTGGAGGAACAGATCCCCGGCTTGAGTGAACATCTGCGGGAAGTTTCCCAGGGCGATACCCTGATGTTTGCCAAAAAACGCTCTTTGACCTTCAAGGGCGAAGGGGTGGAGGAGACCAGCTTGATCGTGATGTCCGATGCCTCGGACATGATTCGCATGACCGCCTTTGTGACCCGCAGCATTGGCGGAGTCAGTGTCGTCCTGCTGCTGGTGATGGTGGGAATCACCTTGGCCCTGACCCGAAATATTATTGGGGCCATCGAGTGTTGCAATCGGTTCATCAAGCTCATGGCCGCCGGCGGGTTGGAAGTGACATGCGTTCTGCAACGTCGGGATGAACTGGGAGAACTGTCGATTTCCATGCAGAAGATGGTGGTCAAATTGCGGGAGGTGGTCACCCGGGTTCGGGAAACCACGACACAGGTCACGGCGGGCAGCAGCGAGTTGTCCGGTACGGCACAGACCCTGTCCCAGGGAGCCACGGCCCAGGCAGCCAGCATCGAGGAAACCTCTGCGGCCATGGAGGAGATGGCCACCAACATTCAACAAAATACCGAAAATGCCCAGACCACGGCGCACATTTCCCAGTCGGCGGCCAAGGATGCGGCAGCAGGCGGCAAGGCCGTGGGCGAGGCGGTCCATGCCATGAAGGAAATCGCCACTCGCATCTCCGTCATCGAAGAGATTGCCCGCCAGACCAACCTGCTGGCCCTGAACGCCGCCATCGAGGCCGCCCGGGCCGGGGAACACGGCAAGGGGTTTGCGGTGGTGGCCGCCGAGGTGCGCAAACTGGCAGAACGTTCCCAGGCAGCTGCCGGAGAGATCAGCCACCTTTCCACATCCAGTGTACAGGTGGCGGAACAGGCCGGAGCGATCATCGGCAAGCTGGTACCGGATATCCAGAGGACCGCAGAACTGGTGCAGGAAATCGCCACTGCCAGCCAGGAACAAACCCAGGGGGTGGCGCAAATCAATGCCGCCATTCAGCAATTGGATCAGGTCATCCAGCAGAACGCAGGTTCCTCCGAGGAGATGGCCGCCACGGCGAAAGAACTCTCCGGTCAGTCCACCCTGCTGGAAGAGACCATGGGGTTTTTCAAGCTTGATGAGCAAAGCTCCCGTGACAGGGGAACCTGAAGGGTGCCGGGCAGGTACCGAAAAACAACCTGAATGCCGGAAACACGGTGTTTCCGGCAAGGGGTTCACGACGCTCCCGGTTCGGACGCCCATTCCCGAACACGCAGCATCCATACGCCCTTTGTCAAAAATGGGAATTTTTTGGGTGTGAATTCCAAAATATGAGAATGAAGGACAGAACCGCGAGAAAGCCGGAAATATAAATTAATGAAAATAATGAATAGTCCATGTGAGGATGTCGGCTGCAAGGAAAGGTATGATTCTTGAGTACAAGGCATATCATAGGTGGGCGTGACAGGTTCTGCGGAGGGGGGCAGCCGTCGGGGGGTTGGGTTGCAAAAGACAATCCGGGGAATAACAGGCATGGCTGGAGGAACCTGAATTGACTGAGGGGGTTTTCGGGGTTGACGGAGAAAGTTTGCATCGTGAACGACAGGCTGCGGCACCAGCCTCTGCCCTGTCCCAGGCATTGCGTGCGCCGCGCATCGTCTGGCTGCAGTTTGGTTTTGCCATTCCGTTTCTCCTGCTGATCGTGGGCGTGGGGATCTGGAGTCTTTCCACTCTTGAAAAATCCCAAAACGCCGCCACGGAGGATCGCGGCATTCTTTCGGCAGGCAATCAGGCATTGGATACGGCCCGGAAGGCCCAGGTCCATTTCAAGATTCAGGTGCAGGAGTGGAAGAACATTCTGTTGTGTGGCAGTCATCCTGGTGACCGGGAAAAATATCTGGCAGCCTTCAATCATCAGGGGCAACGGGTGCGTGAGCTTTTGGCCCAGTTGCACGGTTATTTTGCCTTTCTGAATGTGGGAGCCAGGGAACACACCCTGCTGTCTCGCACGGTGAAAAGTCATGATCAACTGGAGGCTCTTTATACCAGTACATTAAAAAAACATGATCTATCTCAGCCCCTTGCTGCCCATAATGCCGACCGTGCCGTGCGCGGGATGGATCGGGATCTGACCGTGCAGATGGATGAACTGGTGGATCTGGTGTCGGCCCATGTGGCCAGAATGACTGCCGACTCCCTGCAGCAGGACCAGGACCGTTATCGGGATCTTGCCAACCGTCTGGGTCTTGTCCCATCCCTGCTCATTTTCATCCTGACCCCCCTGGCTTTTTTTCTGATCCAGCGGCTCCTGATCAGGCCCATCCTGGAGATGACCACAACCATGACCTGCATCTCCAACGGCAAATTGGAAAAAGTGGTGCAGGAAGACGGGTGTCTTGAATTGAAGGTGATGGCGCACCAGTTCAACATCATGGCTGATCGCCTGAAAAACACCCTGGATGGCCTGCGCGGGGAGAAAAACAAGCTCACCACCATCATCCTGTCCGCACGGGAAGGAATCGTGGTAACAGACCGGGAAGGGGTTGTGGTCCTGGTCAATCCGGCGGCAGAGCAGATCCTGGGCAAGACTGCGGCACAAATCGTGGCCGGCGGATTGTTGAACATGCTGGATGATCCTGAGTACATCACGGCCCTGTTGCGTTGCGATGACGCTTCAGTCCCGGATACGGTATTTTACAATAACCGGATGCTTGTGATCCATGCCACGACCATCCGCGAAAGCCAGGGCCAGGAGATTGGTTCGGCAGCCATTCTGCGCGATGTCACTTCGGAAAAACATCTGGAAGAACAACTGCGACGCATCTCGGTAACCGATGGACTCACCGGACTCTACAATCGTCGGCACATGGATGACATTTTGCGCACCGAGTTTGAACGGGTGCGTCGTTTTCAGCATACGCTCTCCATTATGCTGATCGATGTGGATCATTTCAAAAAATTCAACGACACCCACGGTCATGACCAGGGTGACCGGGTTCTCAAGTCTCTGGCAACCATTCTGCAACGGCAATCCCGGGAAGTGGATTTTCCCTGTCGCTACGGAGGCGAGGAGTTTTGTGTCATTCTGCCGGGAACCGGGCATCCAGGTGCCCTTCAGGCAGCCGAGCGGTTGCGCAAGGAGGTTGAGGCAACGCCGGTGGACAATCTGAACATCACCATCAGTATCGGCGTAGCCATTTATCAACACCAATATTTCACCGTCTCCAGCCAGGAAGACATGTTGAAAAAAGCCGACCTCGCTCTCTACAAAGCCAAGGAATCCGGGCGCAATCGGGTATGTGTCAGCGACCAGGATGATTCTGCCGACCCGGTAACCTGCAAAGACTCCCAATCCGTGAAAAAATTTATTTTCTTGTTTTTATTGCTTTTTACGGCCTGCACGACCTTGAAACCCGTGCAGAATCCCACCGATATCTATTGGCCACCCCTGCCTGAACGTCCCCGCTACCAATACGAAACCGAACTCCGCAGCCCCAAAGACATTCGCGGCAAGGACACCACCCTGGCCGATGGCCTTGCCGGCCAGGAAAACAGCACCAACGTGTACGAAAAACCGATGCGCGTTGCGGCCTGGGAAGGGCGCATCTATATCACCGATTCCATGCAAAGGCGTGTGCATGTCTTCAATGTTCCAGACCGCAAATATTTTCAGTTCGGCTTTCGTCGCGAAGGGACTCTTGGCCGCCCCTTGGGTATTGCCGTGGACCGCAAAGGCCTGGTCTATGTCGTCGATGCCGGTAAAAAGCATGTGGTGGTTTATGACGAACTGGGCATGTTCGTGCGCTTTATTGGTCGTGAGGCCAAATTGCAACGTCCTTCCGCCGTCGCCGTCAACCCCCGCAATGGCCACATCATGGTGACGGATACCGGAGGCCTGGATTCCACCCAGCATCGCGTCGTGATTTTCAATACCGAAGGCAAACAACTGGTTTCCATTGGCAAACGCGGCACCGGTGATGCCGAGTTCAACTATCCAACCGACGTGGCCACCGACCATGAGGGGCATTTTTTTGTTCTCGATGCCGGCAATTTTCGTGTCCAACAATTTTCCGCCACCGGTGAGTTTATCCGCAAATGGGGCAGTGTTGGCACGGGAATTGGCCAGTTTGCCCGCCCGCGTGCCTTGACGATTGATCGTGATGGCCTGGTGTATGTGGCGGATGGGGCTTTTGCCAATATTCAGGTTTTTGATGCAACCGGGAAGTTGTTCCTGCATATGGGTGAACCCACGGCCAGGGACCATCCCGGTCGTTATGCTTCTCCGTCTGGGCTGGCCAGCGATGAAACAGGTCGGCTTTACATTGTGGATCAGGTCCTGAAAAAAGTGGAAGTCATTCGAAAACTGGGCGATGCGGAAGCCGAGCGTATTTCAAGTAATTTTGTGCCATGATCCGTGTTGCGGATCGTTCATATGGAATGAAAATTGCATAGCATATGTTGGGGCAAGGTTGTCGTTTACATGTAATCTTGATTGAACAGGGGGATGCATCATGAACGTCCAGAATTTCCTTCTCAAAATTGGGAAATCATTTCCCTGTCAATGTCTCTTGCAGCTTGTCGGTGGCCTGATTCTCCTGGGTGGTGGTCTGGCCTGGGCTGCGGATTATCCAACAAACTTTTCTAATACTGGCAGCATCGCCAATACCCGCCACAACATGACTCAGTCCACGGCCGGTGTCGGTGCAGCCATGACTACCGTGCGCAATAATTATGGTGAAGTTTGCGTTTATTGCCACACCCCCCACGGAGCCAACTCCAATGTGGCCGCCCCCTTGTGGAATCGTACTTCGAAAAACAATACCTACCAGACCTACAGCCAGTTGGGCACCTCGACGCTCACGTCCGAAGTAGCCCAACCCGGTCCGGCGTCCATGACCTGCCTTTCCTGCCATGACGGAACCGTTGCCATCGACTCCATCATCAACATGCCCGGCTCCGGCAACTACAATGCCGCGTCAGTGACCAATCACAACGAAACCTTTCTCGACAGTTGGAAAAACCTGCCCGGCAACTCGACCAAAGGCTCCAATAAACACTACGCCATAGGCGAAACGTCGCCCAACGAATCCGCCGGTTGCATGGTGTGCCATTCCGGTCCAGGAGGATTTGAGGTGGCCACTGATTTTTCCGTATTCAACATCGGCACCGATTTGCGCAATGATCATCCCATCGGTGTCAATTTGCCCACCAGTCGTATCGGTAATGACTTTGTTGGCCCCGATAAGCAACAAGATCTCATGGCCTTCTATGACAAGGACAGCGACAACAGACCGGATACCAACGAAGTTCGATATTACAAATCTTCGGGACAGTATCGGGTGGAATGCGCTTCCTGCCATGATCCCCATGGGGTGGTAGGCCAGAATGGCACGTTTAATCCAAGTTTTCTGCGAGTGAGCAACACCAATGGCAGCACCTTGTGCCTGACCTGTCACAATAAATGACGTATGAGAGACTCAATTCACACGGGTTGCCTGGCGTCCCGCTCCACCCAGCGATGAATGCGGTTGATGATTTTCTTTTGCGTGGCTGTTTCCAAAGCTGGATAAAAGGGAATGGCCAGGGAGCGTTCCAGAAAGGTGCGCACGCCGGGAAGCTGCCGGGCAGCGGTATCGGGCTGATACCATACCGGCGAGGCCGCATCGATGCGTGACCGGGCCAGGAAACCTCGCAAGGCATCGCGGTCGGTCGGGTTGTTCAGGAGCAGAAAAAATCCTTCCCAACTGCGATCCTGGGCCGCCGAGGCGGGCAGATGCAGGCGACCACGGGGATGCATGTCCAGATAGGCTGCGGCCAGTTGCTGGCGTTTGGCCAGGATGGTATCGAGTCGCGACAGCAGGGAGAGTCCCAGGGCACAGGCCGCGCTTCCCGGGGGATGGCGGCGCATGTGGCGCAAATCCGCCACCAGGGAAGCCTTGTTGCTCAACAATACGGCCCCCACCCCCGGCAGGATTCGATTGCCATCGAAATGGGCCACCTGTATCCCGCCCCACCCGCAGCCAAGCCGGGGAACCACCACTCCGGAAATCTCCTCCATGAGCAGGGGAGGAGGTTCCCAGGATACGTCGGGGCGGGTCGGTTGGCCAAAACCATGCCGCCAGAATCCCGCCTGCAAGGGCCCCGATCCGGGTGGCACCAGGGTGGTGCCCTGTTCGCGCAGCAAGCCGGTCCGGGGATCCAGGTCATGCCATACCAGATGCAACCAGGCAGCAGAACAGGCCTCCCGCCAAGCCGGTTCCAGCAAGGCGTCGGCGGCGATTGCTGCGCCGGAAGGCCAGTGCAAGCGCTGTTTCAAAAGGGCGATCAATTCGACCGGATCGGCAAAAGCCACCGCCGGGCGATCCCACAATACGGACCAGGCCTGTTCCCACTGTGCCAGCAGATCGGCATCGTACCAGAGATTGCGGGCCAGGGCGGCCCGCACGGCATTTTCGTCATCCCGGGTGATGTCTGCCCGGGCCAGGGGGATGGTCAAATCGCCGGCCACGGCTGGCCTGTCAATCTGGCGGCCGTTCGGCTTCTCCCATTAAAATACGTTCGAAAAAACGGGATGAAGGTCCAGGAGGATGCGGCTCTGCCCTTCCTCCTGGCGGGGTTTGGGGCAGAGACCCAACCAGGTCTTTCATATCCAATCCTTTTTTTGCAAGAACTCTGAACAGATACCCGATCTGAACTTCACCGGATGCGTCGGGTCATCCGCCAATCATGGCCTGGTGCAGAATCGCTGGAATGGTTGCTGCGCACTCCGGACAATGCTGGGGAATAAGCCGTGCGGCCAATGCACGCGATTTTTCGGTCACTTCCTGGGACAGCTTGTAGGCACAAAAACGGGGACCGCACATGGAACAGAACTCGGCGCTTTTGTGGGCCGTTTCGGGCAGGGTTTCGTCGTGGTAGCTGCGTGCCCGTTCCGGATCCAGGGCCAACTCAAACTGGCGGTTCCAATCAAAGGCATAACGCGCCCGGCTCATGGCATCATCCCGGTCGCGTGCCCCGGGCCGACCCCGGGCAATATCAGCGGCATGGGCAGCAATCTTGTAGGCAATGATGCCATTGCGCACATCCTCGGCATGGGGCAGACCCAGATGTTCCTTGGGAGTGACGTAGCAAAGCATCGATGCCCCCTTCCAGGCGGCAATGGCCCCGCCAATGGCCGAGGAAATATGGTCATAGCCGGCGGCAATATCCGTCACCAGAGGTCCCAGGACGTAAAAAGGGGCCTCGTGGCACTCTTGCCGTTCCCGTTCCATGTTCATTTCAATCTGGTCCATGGGCACATGGCCCGGGCCTTCGATCATCACCTGTACATCCTGTTCCCAGGCGCGGGTGGTCAGTTCTCCCAGGACTTTCAACTCGGCAAACTGGGCCGCATCCGACGCATCATGGAGACATCCGGGCCGCATGCCATCTCCCAGGGAGAGGGTGACATCGTAACGTTTGCAGATTTCCAGCAGACGGTCAAAATGGGTGTAGAGGGGATTTTCCGCCTCGTGGTGTAGCATCCACTGGGCCATGAGTGCCCCGCCCCGGGAGACAATCTTGGTGATGCGGGATTCGATCATGGGCAGGACGTGCAGCAGGACCCCGCAATGCACGGTCATGTAATCCACCCCCTGCCGGGCCTGCTCCTCGATGACGGCCAGAATCATGTCCGGGGTCAATTGACGCACATCCGTAACCCGCTCCACCACCTCGTAAATGGGTACGGTCCCGATGGGCACTGACGCATGCCGCAGAATGGATTCACGAATGTGGGGAATGTGTTTGCCCGTGGAGAGATCCATGACCGTATCCGCCCCATGGCGGACCGACAGATTCAACTTTTCCAGCTCCTCTTCCAATCCCGATGAAATCTGGGAATTGCCAATATTGGCGTTGATTTTGCAGCGGGCAGCGATACCGATGGCCACCGGACGCAACTCGGGGTGATTCATGTTGGCCGGGATCACCATGCGCCCCCGTGCCACTTCATCACGCACCAGTTCGGGGGACAGGGACTCCTCCCGGGCCACATGAGCCATTTCGGGTGTGATCTCCCCTTGCCGGGCGAAATGCATCTGGGTAACGTTGCCAGTACGGTTGCGTACCCAGGCGGAACGGAACTTGTCCATGATGGGCCTTCTCCAATCCTTGATTCGGTGAAAAAAAATATGAAGTGCCGACGCCTCTCGCGTCCGCACGGTGATTGTCGATACAATACCGATTGTGCGGATCGTCTACACTGCTTGACAAGGAGTTTTCCGTCTTGAGCCTTCTTCGTCATCACTTGGCACCGGGCATACCCTGGTGTGACGACCGGGGTCAACCCACGCCGGAGCGTTTTGCCCCCGACCTGAATACGGAACTTCATGCCTTGCAAAATGGCACGGCACTGGTCGATCTGACCCACTGTGGTGTCGTCACCTTGACCGGTCCGGAACGGCTGCAATTTTTGGGTGGACTCGTCACCAACCAGGTCAGGGATATCACAGAAAGTCGTTCCATCCATGCGGCCATGCTCACCCCGCAGGGACGTTTTTTCCGGGATTTTACCCTGGTCCAGGCTGGAGAATCCCTGCACCTTCTGACGGAACCGGATCAGGTGGCCCGGTTTTTGGAACGGCTGTACATGTACCGTCTGCGGGCCAAGGTGGAGATGACCCTGACCAGCGCAACCCTGGGTGTGCTGGCCCTGGCCGGTCCCGAAGCCGGGCATCTCCTGGCCGGGGTTTTTCCCGGTCTGGATCCGAATGCCCCCCCGGGAACCACCTGTTCACCAACAGCGACCTTGCGGTTGTGGCGGGATCCGCGCCACACAGCCCTGGGATGGCGGCTCCTGGTGCCCGCCACCGAACTGCCGACAATCTGGGATCAGTTGGCCGCGCTGGCCACACCGGTTGGCGTCACCGCCTGGGAAACGCACCGCATTCACCATGCCCTGCCACGGGGCGGCGTGGATTTTATTCCCGATGAAACCCTTCTCCTGGAATGCGGCGGCAAGGAATTGAATACCGTCAGCTTTACCAAAGGATGCTATATCGGCCAGGAGACCACGGCCCGTACCCACAGTCGGGGAACCATCAAAAAACGGTTGCATCAACTGCGAGTTCCTGGTGATATCAATCTGGTCCCGCAAACCCCGGTTTTCACTCCCGACGGCAAGGAGGCCGGTATTGTCACCAGTTGCACCCGTCTGGAGGATGTCAACCTGGCTTTGGCCATCCTGCGCCGCGCCGATGTCCTGGAGCATCCATTCCTGACCGTGGCCGGCCTGCGGGCCACGGCGCTTGTTCCTGCCTGGGCCACCTGGGAATAAACATTTGTATCCATCTTCTTGCTGCTGTCAACCTTGCCAACTCCTGCACCGGCCATCCTGCGGGCAAAAGTTTCGTGAATTTTGCCAGGCACTGGTAGAACATTTCCGCCTATTTCGAGTATAAACAGCCCATGACCATGCCATCGTCTACCGTTGCCACTCCGTCACAGACTGCGTCATCGCCTGCCGTTACCCCGCTGCCGCCCCTGACCATCGGCAATTTTACCCTGCCGATTCCCATTATCCAGGGTGGCATGGGTATTCGTGTCTCGGCCCACAAACTGGCTTCTGCCGTTGCCAATGTGGGCGGTGCCGGCGTCATCGCCACCGTGGCTCTCTCCCTGGCTTCCAAATACTACAACAAGGGAAAGGACTATTATAAGGCCAATATCAAGGCCTTGATCGACGAACTGCTCCTGGCCCGGGAGATCAGTCCCCATGGCATCATTGGCACCAACTGCATGGTGGCCATTCGGGATTTTGAATCCATGGTGCGCACCTCCCTGGAAAACGGGGCGCAGTTCATCATCGCAGGGGCCGGGTTGCCGCTGCGGTTGCCCGAATTTGCCGCCTCCAATCCCAAAGCAGCCCTGATTCCCATTGTCTCCTCGCTCCGGGCGGCGGTCCTCATCGCCAAACGCTGGCACAAACTCTACAAACGTCTGCCCGATGCCATTCTGTTCGAAGATCCCAACACCGCAGGTGGTCACCTCGGTGCCGACCGGCCCAATATTTTTTCCCTGGATTTTTCCCTGGAACGGGTCATCCCGGAGCTGGTCCAATGGGTCCGCAAGGAGTATGGCGGTGAAATTCCGATCATCAGCGCCGGTGGCATCTGGGATCGTCAGGATATCGACCGGGTCATGTCCCTGGGTGCCAAGGGGGTCCAAATGGCCACCCGTTTCATCTGCACCCACGAGTGTGATGCCGCCCAATCCTTCAAGGATGCCTTCATCCAGGCCAAAGACGGCGATGTGGTGATCATCGATTCCCCGGCGGGCCTTCCCGGACGAGCGTTGAGTTCTCCCTTTACCCGCAAGCTTTTCCGGGGTGACGAGGTCGATGCCAAATGCTTCGCCACCTGCCTGAGCGCCTGCCTTTGCCGCGATGAAGAGAGTACTTTCTGCATTGCCCGGGCTTTGCATCAGGCCCAACAGGGAGACCTGGAAAATGGCCTCGTGTTCACCGGCACCAACGCCACCCGCCACACCCGCATGACCTCGGTTCGCGAAATTTTCGAGGAACTGAATGGCTGTACCGTTCCGCCTCCTGTTCCCGGTTTTGCCTGATTCTTGAAAAAAACACGGCGAGGCCTCTGCCACCCCCGAGTATGAAAGTTCTCAACGTTTTTTCAAAGCAATCCCATGCTGCCAGCCTCCATATGCACGATAAAAAAATTTTCGTCCGGTGATCATCAAAACCTGTTTCAGCGTGTTGACCTCCCGATTTCGAGAGTGCTGGCTGAAAAAAATTGAAAACACGATTGACTTGATATTACCCCCTATAGCATAATCCATAGGGGTTAGGGTCTCCCCGGAGATTTATTGAGACCGAGTCTTATTGTTCGCGATGCTTTTGTCCTGATTTGTCATCACTCGTGATGATCGATGATACCGTAGTGGTCAACCTGATCTGGATGACTACGAGATGCGGTCGTCCTGGGATCACGGGAGGGGGGTGGGGAAGACAATGGCTGTCCGGGAATCCTGTTCTGGCAGGTTGGTGCCAACCGTGCGCACGGCCTTCTTGGCGTTCTGTCTACTCCTGAGTGGATTGCTGGTTGCGGGGGCAACAACGGTTGGGGGCGGTTATGTCAAGGCCTTATGGGTTGCCGATGCCCAGGGATTGTTCAAATTGCGGGGGGATGATGCTGCCGTTCTGGTGGCCGGAATCGGAGCCAAACAAACCCGCGCCGTGGCCGTGGACCCTGACCGGA
>JADGCO010000081.1 GCA_015228935.1 Magnetococcales bacterium
CCGGTCGCCTGCTGGCCTGCCTGCCCAAACACACCGAGGCCATCCGTCAACTGGCCTATCACCTGTATACCCTGTGCGAACGAAAAAAGTGGGCCGACGATGCCCGTGCCTACAACGAACTGATCTCCTCCTGGCATGTGATCGCCATGGCCTCCCACGAGGCGATACACATGGGTACACAGGGCACATTGGAGTTGTCATGATGAAATCGGGAGTGACCTGCCATGCCCCGTCGCGTTCAAACCCTGACATGGCGAAAATCCCTCGGAATCTTGACGAATGCCCGCCGGAGGTGGTCGCCTTCGCGGCGTGAATATAAAGCCGAGTTCAGGAAGTAAAGGCCCGGGCAAAGCCGAGTTCAGGAAGTAAAGGCCCGGGCAAAGGAGCGGTTGGAGAGCAGGCTCGCTCCGGCCCCGATCAGGGCTGCCAGAGCCATGATGGCAAACAAGGGCCTCGCTCCCAGGGCATTGTACAGATATCCCGAGAGGGTCATTCCCAAACCGCCGCCAATCCCATAGGCAAAGGCGACATACCAGGCCTGGGCCGAGGCCCGGACCTGGGCAGGGGCGGCCTCGTGGGTGCGGCGGATGGCGGCCACATGGTAGGTGCCGAAGGTGAAGCCATGGAAAATTTGCGCCAGTATCAACAGAGGCCAATCCAGTGTGGTGGCAAAAATGGACCAGCGCAGGGCAGCGATGACGATGGATGCCGTCAAGATTCGGGAGGGACCCAGGCGTTGCATCCAGTATCCGGAATAGTGCAGCAGGACCACCTCCGCCGCCACGCCCAAGGCCCACAGGATACCGATGGCCTTGTGGGAAAAACCGTGATGTTCCAGATGGATCGACAGAAAGCCATAATAGGCGGCATGGGAAAACTGCATGAGGACGGCGGCCAGGTAGAACCACGGCAACCCCGGTGTGGTCAGCAACAGCCGGGTCTGGTGTCGGGATCTGGCGGTCTGGGGTTGGGATTCCGGTGGCGGCAGAAAGAGGGACAAAACAGCATCGGCCAGCAACAGTCCGCCAATCACCCAGAGCAGGGGAGGGGTTCCCCAGCGATCCAGAACCATGCCTAGCATCACGGAAAAAATGATGAATCCCAACGATCCCCACAGCCGGATCCGTCCGTAGTCGCCGCCTGTGCGGATGACCGTCTCCATGGTGGTCGCTTCCACGAGGGCCAGGGGACCGGCCAGAAAAAAGCTGTACAGGGTGGTGACCAACAACAAAAACCAGAAATCGACGCCAAAAAAAAAGAGCGCGTATGTAGCGACCGTCGCAAAAGAGGTGACCACAATGACACCCCGGCGGGCACCCCCATCAGCCAGGGTTCCCCATACCGGTGGTCCCAGCACCTTCATGGCCAGGGGCAGGGCAAGCAAAAGACCGATTCCCCGTGGATCCAGGTGCAACTCTTTCAGATACAGGGGCCAATAGGGAATCCAGACCCCCAGGACGGCAAAATAGAAAAAATAATATCCCCCCAAAACCTGATGGATGGTGCGTGCCTGGCGATGATCGGACGGTGTGGGTATGGTCACGGGTTCATTTCCGGAACAGGACCCACGCCGGCAGAACCAGACGGGCCTCTTCCCCTTCCACGCGGGTGTCGAACCGGCCAGAGCCGGTGGTATCGACCAGGTAGTATCCGGGTTCGGAACTGGGTAAAACCTGCACCTGGAAAACGGCCCCGTTGATTTCGAATTCCCTGATCTGATTTTCTGCCGCATCCTCGTAAAGACGAATGACCATGACCTGGCCGGGATATTCCGGGGCCAGATCCTCTTGAAACCGGGTGACCAGGGAACCACGGGGGGGGGGAAGAAAATCCAGGGCACTGTGCGCAGGGGTGACCGAGAGCCACAGGCTTAGCGAGAGCAGCCACCAGGCCCTTCCATGATCCCGACGGGTGCAGAGCGGGCGTATCGATGCAAAATGGGGTATCATGCGTCCCATCTTAGGGAGGCAACGGGTCCGGATGCAAGGTGGTGGATTGGATCGTAACTTTGTAAAATAATTGTATGAATTTTTCGTTTCATTTTAATTTTGTCAATTTTGATCCAGATAATTCTGATGTAAGGTGATGGATTTTATCTATAAATTTATAAAAAATTTAAAAATTTATGCCTAAATATATAAGAAATATATTAGATGTTAACAGGATGTATAAAAATATTTTAAATCCACGAAGTGTTTTTGTTAGTTTTCTCCTGGAAAGCATTTTCATAATAGGAATAGAATATAATAGTTGTGGAACCCAGTAAAATGCAATAAGAGATGCTATAATATATTGAATATATTCATTCTCAATAGTATGAAAAGGTATAAAAAATATTAACTTGAAGTAAATTATACAAATGGTAAGTGATATAAATAAGCCAATCGTGATTGAATCAACCATGAATTTCCTCCTTATATATAACTAATAATATCATGGCATGTTAATGCCTCTGATTTTTGAATCGCATATTTAGATTATGCTCCGCTTTTAATAGCTACTACTATAAATATAATATTTAATACTAACAGTAAAATAGTAAATATTCGAAATCCGTTAAGCGTTCGTGTGAGTTTTTTCCTGGAAAGCACTCGCATAATCGGAATTGAATATAATAATTGTGGAATCCAGAAAAGAAAAATAAGAAATCCTCTAATATGCTCAATATATTCATGTTCTCGAGTATCTATATACCAAAATGATGATATAAAAAAGTAAGCTATGCAAAGAATAAATGACAGCAATAAGCCAATTATAATAGAATCTTTCACGTCACTGTCTCCATTCACCATATATTATCTGAAATTTGATTGCACACTCTATTAGCATTTGTCAAGGATTTTTTTGCTGACAAAGCCCATGAAGTAGAAATATTGGGTTGTTCTGAATTATTCCGGACCGATTTCCGGAGTAATTATATGTCAATCAACCACGTACCATGATGGCGGCAAAAAAGCCGTCGGTCCCCTGCCGATGTGGCCAAAGGGAGAGAAACGGTTGCATATGTTCCATCTCTGGAACACCAGCAGCAGTCAGAATGGACCGGGCATCGAGCAGGTGAAATCCGGAATTTTCCCGCAAAAAACAGGTAATCACATGTTGATTTTCCTGTTCCAGCAGGGAACAGGTGGCATAGACCAGACGCCCCCCCGGTCGTACCAGGCGCGCCCCGGCATGTAAAAGGGCAGATTGGCGCAAGGTCAGGGTGGTAACCTGGTCAGGCGTCAGGTGCCATTTGAGTTCCGGATGACGGCGCAGGGTTCCGGTACCGGAACAGGGAACATCCAGCAAGACCCGGTCAGCCTTGCCGGTCAGGGGACGCAATTTGGGATCCCCTTCATGGCGAATGACCAGGGACTGGATGGAACGCAAACCGGCCCGACGTTGGCGGGGACGCAGTCCGGCCAGACGTTTGGCGTCGGCATCAGCGGCCACGATGCGGCCACGATCCTGCATCAAGACAGCCAGGTGCAGGCTTTTGCCACCCCCACCGGCACATAGATCCACAACCAGTTGCCCTGGTTGGGGTGCTACAAGCAAGGCGATAAGTTGACTGCCTTCATCCTGGACCTCGATCCATCCCTGCCGATAGGCCGTCAACTCACCCAGTGGCAGGCGATGCGGCAGACGCAGACCGACCGGCGAGAAGGGGGTGGGCGTGGCTGTTATTCCTTCGTTCTGCAAGGAGGCCTGACAAGCCTCCCGGGAACCATGCCGGAGATTGACCCGCACATCTACCGGGGCCGGTAGATTCAGGGCAGCGGCAAGAGATTCGGCATCCTCCAGACCCAGGGATTGGGCCAGATTTTGCCAAAGCCAATCCGGCAGGGAGTGGCAAATGGCTGGAGAGAGATTGGGATCTGGTGGAGGTAAAAAGGGGATTGCCGTGCCCCAGAGATCGAGAATCTGCTCCGGCGTCCAGCCATGCCGGTCCTGTAAGGCGCTGGCCACCAGATGCGAAACAGGGGTGGTCAGATCCGGATCATAACGCCGGCGATGGCGCAATACCCCGTGGATCAAATCACCTGCCAGGGTGCGTTCCCTGGATCCCAAGCCACTTTGTGACCAGAACTGGCGGGTCAACAGGGTTTCGGTTGCCAGGCCGGTCGTGAGGATTTGCTCCAGGAGTTCGATGGCCAGACGAACGGCTCCGGCGGAGTGGGCCATGGGATGGAGATCCAGGAGGCGAGGTGGTACCCGGTGCCGAATCAAGTCAACCTGGAGACGTGACGGTTGAATTGGATACGGGTGGAAGGATGGCGTCGATCACGCTTTTGACCAGAACGGCCAGGGGGACGGCAAAAAAGACCCCGATCAAACCCCAGAGAGAACCAAAAAGCAGCACGGCCAGAATGATGGTTGTGGGGTGAACCTGAACGGTTTCACCCAGGATCAGGGGAGCCACGATATTGCCATCCACCATTTGCAGCACGCCATAGATCATCAGGGGCATGAAGCCATCCCAGGTAATGCCCCATTGAAACACCCCCAGGAGCGCAACCGGCACAATGACCACCACCACCCCCAAAAAGGGAATCAGGACCGACAATCCCGTCAGGAGTCCCAACAAAAAGGCATATTCGCAACCGATGTAGGCCAGGGCGAGGTAGGTGGCCAATCCCAGCAACAACAATTCCCAAAATTTGCCCCGCACATATCCGCCCAGACCCCGGTCAACATCCTGCAACACCTTGAACAGCAACTCCCGTTCACGCGGCAACAGGCGCTGCATTTCCTGGAGTAGGTCTTTTTTATCCTTGAGAAAGAAGAACACAAGAAAAGGTACCAAAAACAAATAAATAACCACAGAAAAAAGTCCGGGCACCCCGTGCAGGAGATAGGTCACGGAGCGGGCGGTCAAGTCCTGGAAACCCTCCAGGAGGCGGGCGAGCAGGGGTTCCATGAGACTGGCACTGATCACCCCTTTGAGTGATTCGGTGACCTGGCCTTTCAGAGTTTGCAGGGTTGTCGTAATGCGGGGAACTTCGCCCAGGAGACGGGAGAGCTGTTCCACCAGGATGGGGATGACCACCCCGAACAGGAGGACCAGCAGAAAAATGAAGAGACTGAAGACCAGCAGGACGGCCAGAATGCGTGGAATACGGAGGAGCGTCAGGGGACGGACCATCCCCTCCAGAAGATAGGCAACCACCAGTGAAGTGATGAAAGGCGCGATGGCGTCGCCAAAGTAGAGGACCACCACGGCACCGCTGGTCAACACCAGGAGCAGGGCAACCAATTGAGGATTCTGGAAATGGATGCGAAGGTCTGAAATTAATTTTTCCATGGAGGATCAGGCAGGAACAATCAAGACCAACGTGTTGTTGGCAACGCGCTGGAACAGATCGAGGACATGTTCATTTTTCATGCGCACGCAACCGGCAGAAGCGGGTTGCCCCAGGAGGTTGGCATGGGAGGTTCCGTGAATATAGATGAATCGGGTCTTGGTGTCGATGCCGGGGCCGCGATTGACCCCTTCTTCGAGACCATCGAGCCACAGAATGCGGGTGGTGATGGCATCCCGGCCATCCACGACGGTCTCGGGGGCAATCTCGCCAGTAGGAACCCGGCCCTTGAAGACCGCTCCCAGGGGTTGACCCTCGCCAATACAGGCACAGATGCGATGCAATCCGGTGGGGGTGCGACCACTGTCGATCTGATTGCCGAAACCGGCCCGGCCCGTGGAGACGGGCCAGTGCCGGATCAGACCGTTTTGTTCCAGACAGTAGAGACGCTGATATGTTCCCAGGACCACCACGGCAGCGGTCACTGTCTGCCAACCTGCCTGGAGCAGTTTATTTCTGGCCTGCTCCAGGGCAGTGGTTTCTTCCGGGGTAAAAGCCGTGTCGGCATGCGGATCCAGGCCGGATTTCAAGCCGGGATCCGTGCCGGTGGCGGCGATTCCGGAGAGCGCGGGTTGGGCTGGGATCAATCGTCACTCCCCAAAATGCCCAGCAGGCGCAGGAGAGACAAAAACAGGTTGACGACGTTCAGGTACATGGAGAGGGCTGCCACCTGAGGGGCCACGGCCCAGGGGTTATCCCTGAGGGATTGGGTTTCCCAGGCAATGTACAGGGAGAAGATGACCGCGCCAGCAGCACTCAAAGCGAATGAAAGGGCCGTGGAGTGGAAAAACAGGTTCATGAGCGAGCCGACCAGCAGGATGATCAATCCGGCAAACAGGAACGTTCCCATCATGGAGAGGTCGCGCCGGGTGGTCATGGCATAGAAGGTCATGCCCACGAAGATGGCTCCGGTCAGAAAGACCGCCTGGCCCACAGCGCCGGACATGCCCTGGCTGACATAAATGGCGATGATGGGTCCGATGGTGAACCCGGAGATCCCGGTGAACAGAAAGAGGGTGGGGGTATTTTTGACATAGAGGGCCAGGAAAAAGGCACCCAGTTCCAGCACGAGGAGCAGGATGGGATGTTCAAAGGCAAAGCGGGTGTGCATTCCCACATAACCGGCCCCCACGGACATGAGGAGGCTGGCCGCCAGAAGAAGATAGACCTGCTTCAAATATTCGACGGCAGATTCCTGTTCCTTGATGTCGATGGCGGGTATGGGACCGTTTTCAACCTGCACCGGGACCCGCGCCCGGGTATCGAAAGGATTTTCGTTCATGATGGACTCTCCTTGTTGGGTTTTGTGCGACCCGCCTCTGACCATTTCCTTCGGTCCCAGAGGGCAAGCGCCGGATACATGATCCATGCATACCTGGTTTTGGTTAACGAATCGGATATGATGCACGAAGACAGCATATTTTTTCAAGCATGATGTGCAACAGGTTTTTCGGCATTCGGTGCGACAGAATCTTTAACAATTTCAACACGACCTTCAGAGATAAAGTTATGGATCCCATTGATGCGTCTATATATTGAAAGAACGAGCTTGGAGTAGACTAAAACATTGTTATCGCAGGACGCAAAAAATGTTTCATGTTCATTCATTTCTAATGTTTGCAATATAAAATCAGCTTTTTTCTTAACAAATTCTTTTTTTGCATCACTGGAAAAATCGGTTGATGGCTTTGCTGTTTTTAATTTTTCTTGAGTCAGAATTTTATCTACGGAGTGATAGGCTTCTTTTGTTTCCTTATATGACCGCTCAAAATTTTCTATTAAACTAATTGTTTCTTTAAAAACATCACGATTACCCAGCAGTTCTATCTGACCAGGAGATGCATATTGGATAGCCGCCACCTTAAGTTGGATAAAATCAAGCATGTTCATGAGTGACCTGTAAAAACCAAAATAGCTCCCACCTGCCGTCCATAATCGAGGAGTGATCAATCCGGTCAAAGCTTTTCTGATTAATTCAGGGTTTTTGAGATTTTTTAGATATGAAATTGCGTACAGGTCAGATATTTTACTATAAAATTGTGAAAAATCAATTAAATTCCAGACCCCGTTAATATAAAAAACGTGACGATATCTCGCTTCCTTATTAATATTTTCTAAATTGTTATGGCTCGACGAAAATATTCCTTTTCCTGGCCAAAAATCATTATTTTTTACTTCACGATCTGAAGCTCTAATTAATTTTACAACATCATTTTCTTCTTTATATAAATCAAAAAAATAGTACTCATTCCTGGACGCATGAGAGAATAAATATAAAAGATCAGCCTTGCCGCTCATATATTTTTCAAAGTTATCTCCTTTAATTCTACATGCAAAAAAAGGTTGGTCCATATAGCAATCCATGCCGTCTTGGTCAACCGCAATCGCAATAATTTTTTTATGAATACTGTTATCACTTAAAAGAATAAGCTGTGGCCCGTCAAAATATAGCAATGTATCGATCATCGTTGCGCTTAGGATGGGGGATTGCTTACTCATAAGTTGACGCTTTCTCTATGTCATAGATGATCGCACCAAGAGGATTAAAGGAAGCATACATCCAAAAATCAATATGGCCGTTATTGGATGGTTGAATCATGCCAGCCTCACGATTTAATTTAATTATTACTATATATGATTTTCTAAATTTAGGGTATTTTTTAATCGTATCACGTATAAATCTAATGTTACCCACGGAACACGACGCCCAACGACAGGGCGTGACACCTTTTGCTCTTCCTCGCTTCTCAATTCCAAGATTATCGAGTTTTGCATGCGAATAAAAATCCACCTCTGTGGGTGTGGATGATTTTACAAACCTGAAAGCAATTCTTTCATTCGATTCGACCGCATCGTGCGGTGGACAATTAGCAGGAAGCGCTTCTGCAAATGGTCCTGTCCGTGGGTTACATTTTAGATTTGAATCATGGACCGACATGAGCCGTCAATAATCTGGATTTTCACAATCGACACACCTGACCGGGAGTGGATATTTCAAACAAACCTGACTGTCACTCTGCTCTCAGGATACCTTTTTTATGGGGCACCGGGCAAGGATTTTATGATTTCACCTGTCCATCATCAGATAGGGAGGCAAACCTTCCGGCGCAAGGGGTGTGGCATCGGGTACAGGTTCCTTTGTGGGTCAGATGCATTTCCAGGAGCGTATATCCATCCCGGATAATGAGGGGCTGTTTACAGACATGGCACCGGGTGGTGCTTCCTTCCTGATCGCGGAGGTTACCGGTGTAGACGTAGCGCAGGCCGTTTTGGCGGGCCATGTTGCGAGCGCGGACCAGGGTGCTGAGCGGGGTTCTGGGCTTGTCCTGCAAACGATAGGCCGGGTGAAAGGCTGAAAAGTGCAGAGGGGTATCCAGGCCCAGGTGTTCGGCCACCCATTGGGTCAGGCTTGCCAGTTCGGCATCGCTGTCATTTTCACCCGGGATCAACAGGGTGGTGATTTCCAGCCAGACATTGGTCTGCTGGCGAATGTAGAGCAGGGTTTCCAGGACGGGTTGCAGCGCAGCGCCGCAAAAGCGGTGGTAGAACCGTTCCGAAAAGGCCTTGAGGTCCACATTGGCTCCATCCATGTGGCGATAAAAATCTTCGCGGGCGGCATCCTGCATGTAGCCGGCGGTGACGGCCACGGAGTGGAGACCCAGGGCATGACCGGCCTGGGCGGTTTCCATGGCATATTCCATGAAGACCACGGGATCATTGTAGGTGTAGGCCAGGGAGCGACAGCCCGATTTTTGTGCGGCAGCAGCGATTTGGGTGGGGGTGGCTACGGTCATTTGGCGATCCGTGGCGCGGGAACGGCTCATGTGCCAGTTTTGGCAAAATTTGCAGGCCAGATTGCATCCTGCCGTGCCGAACGACAGGATGGTGCTGCCCGGAAAAAAGTGATAGAGGGGTTTTTTTTCGATGGGATCGATGGCGAAGCCAAAGGAGCGGCCATGGCTGGTCATGACGATCTGGTCTTCGGCGCGTGCTCGCACGAAGCACCAGCCGCGTTGACCTTCTTGCAGGCGACAGGCGCGGGGGCAGACGGTGCATTGAATGCGGGAGTCGGGGAGAAGCTGCCAATATCGGGTGGGGACTACGCCGGGGTCGGTCAAAGCGGTGGATTCAGTTTTTTTCATCTTGAAAAACAAAAAATTACTCTCCAACATGATCCAATATTTGTGTCACCAGGGCATCGTCCACGTAGAGACCGGAATGACAGAGCCGCTCAATAACCGGACCCACCTGAGCAATCAATCCCTTTTGCCTGGCATACACAACAACTCCCAATGAACCGATGATACGCACGTTGAGGGTTTGGGCACAACGACGGGCTGCAAGATCGTCCAACACCACCCGATCTGCGTGGAGTTGCACGGCTGCTGTGATCGCTTGTGTTTCCCCTTTTCCCAGATTCCACGTTCGCACTTCGGATGCAACCAAACATTCAGGCACGACGCGCACCCCTTTTGTGTTACATATGAAACGACCCAGTAGAGCCTCATCCGATCTGGCCAACACTTCCTGCCTGACTGCATCCGGGACAACAAGTTCATCGACCAAACTGACCAATAATTCGAGATATCCAGCTTTTCCAAACAAAATGAGCGGTGATGAGTTCGTGACCCACCGCCTGGTATACAAACCGTTCTGATTTGAAACGTCCACTTTCGCCGACATGACCATCCCTGATGCACCGGAAAATTTTGGCAAGTCAAATCAGCGCGGTTGGTCCACTAGGCATCCTGAAGCTCCGCAACGATTTCTTCAAAACCAGTTTGGCAAGCTGGTACTTTGCGGTGAAACAACTCTTCCAAAAACTCGGCCCTGGAGATGCCAGACAACTCTGCCGCTCTGCCCTGGGAAAGACGCCCCTGAGCATACCAGTGTATGAATGCCGCAACGCGCATTTCCCGTGCAAACTCGGCAGGTGCCATATGGAACGTACTCAACACATCTGAATCAAAATCAAACGCAATGGTGATCATTCCTTTCTCCCCTGCACGCTTCCATGATCATTATTTCAGCGTACCACACTGTCATGTCGGGATCATTGCAGCATCCAAAAGCGGCCCACCAAGTGGGCGAAAATGACGTTTAAAAAACAAATGAAAAACTGGGATGGGGGTCCAGGGGGAAGGGCTGCGCCCTTCCCCTCTTTTATTAGAAATTTTCGAACTCGTCGTCTTTATGGGCAGCGTGCGGGTCATCCATGTCCAGTTTGACGCCAGAACCCGAGGATTTGTCACTCGTTGCCGATTTTTTGCCGGCTGGTTTTTTGGCGGCTGGTTTGGCATGGGTCAGTTGCAGGGGAGCGGCGGACTTGTGTGACGCCGATGTTTTCTTTTTCGCCTTGGCAGCCCCCTGGGAGCTTTCACCAATCCGGAAAAAGCTGATGGCCTGGGCCAGAATATCGGCCTGGGCGGAGAGTTCTTCGGAGGTGGCGGCCATCTCCTCCGAGGCACCGGCATTTTGCTGGATCACCTGGTCCAACTGCTGGATGGCAGAGTTGATCTGTTGTGCCCCCTGGGTTTGTTCCTGGCTGGAGGTGGCGATTCCCTGGATCAGCTCCGAGGTCTTCCGTATGTCCGGCACCAGTTTGTTGATGATTCCGCCGGCTTTTTCGGCCACCTGCACGCTGGTGGCGGAGAGTTGGCTGATCTCTCCGGCGGCCAACTGGCTGCGTTCGGCCAGTTTGCGGACTTCTGCGGCGACCACGGCGAAACCCTTGCCATGTTCCCCGGCCCGGGCGGCCTCGATGGCGGCGTTCAGGGCGAGCAGGTTGGTCTGCCGGGCAATTTCTTCGATAATGCTGATCTTGCTGGCAATCTGCTTCATGGCGGTCACGGCCTCATTGACCGCGTTGCCCCCCTCTTCGGCATCCTTGGATGCCTTGTGGGCAATCTTTTCGGTGGTTTGGGATGTTTCGGTATTGTTGGCAATGTTCGAGGACATTTGCTCCATGGCTGCCGAGGTCTCTTCGACGGAGGCAGCCTGTTCGGTGGCTCCCTGGGAGAGATTCTGGGCGCTATCGGACAATTCATTGCTGCCGGCGGCGACATTGTCGGAGGCATTGCGCACGTCATTGACCACTTCCCGCAGCTTGTCCACCATGCCACGCATGGCATCGGCCAACAGTCCCACTTCGTCTTTCTGGCGCAGGTCGATGGTGGCTGTCAAATCCCCCTCGGCAATCAACCGGGCAAAGGCCACACCCTTCATCAATGCCGCCACGATGGCATTGGTGATGACAAAAGCCACCACCAGACCCAGGATGATGGCCAGAATACTGCCGGTCGCAATCAGCGTTTCGGACGAAGCAATCTGCTTCTCCATCTTGGCTTCCTGATTCTTGATCGCTTCTTCGGTGACCTTTCCGACCTCGGCAGCAGCAGTTACCATGGTTTTGAAGGACTCTGCCTGTTTCAGCATGAGTCCATGGTATTCTTTGAACGAGGTCTCATAACTGACCAGGGCGGCCAACGTCTTTTTCCCCTGTTCCTTGTTTTTTTCCTGTTTGAAGCTGGCAATCAGGGATTCGAAATTTTTCTTGATCTTGGCAACACTTGCATTGACGGCCTGGGCATATTTGTCTTCGCTTGATATGATCAACTCTTTTTCATTTTTGCGGACATCGATAAAATCGATCTGTGCCATGTTGGCCACGTCCGCCTTTTGGATCTTGTCATTGATTTTTGCAAAAAGTTCCTTGCGGTTGGCAGCGATGTTATCGTCTTTTTCTGCCTTTCCCAGAATCTCTTCGAGTTGACCTTCCTGATCCTTGACCAGGACTTCAGTCTCGGCAAGGGCGGAGCGGCCTGCCTCTCGCATTTTTTCCATCGTTGCGGCACGCTTGTTGGCCAGGTCCACATATCCCTGGAACTCGTCCCGATAGGTGGTTGCAGCCTTGATCGTGCTTTCCATCTGTCCCTTGTTGACCGGATCGGAAAATCTATCCCGCAACTCGGTGGCCAATTTTTTCATGTTATCCAGTTCGGCCAGGGCTTTGGTTGCTTCATCGGTCTTTTTGTTGTCGAGCATGTAGCCGCGGGCCGCGATGCGGGCCGTGTTTAAATGGTCGCCGAGTACGCCAACTTGTTGCACCTTTTCTGCCCGATCCGCTACGCCGGTGATTCCATTCCAGCCTGAGAATCCCACCAGGACTGTCAGCAGCAGCACGATGCCAAAGCCCAGACCCAATTTCAAAGCCAGTTTCAAGTCTTTCATTGTTCTCTGCCCCTCCCGCATTTCGTTCGGTAGTTCCTGTCCATGGAAAAATTCATCTTGATTTTCAACCTTTGGAAAATTTCTGAATAATTTTAACATCTTGAAATATACCAGAAGCCTTTTATTTAAAGTTCGATTATCAAAATATCTGAAAGTTTCACTTTCTGCGACATATTTTTTTGGACCGGGTTATGTATTGATTTTATATAACAATAACATTAAGTTAATCATGCAGGAGCGTATTGAAGCGACCCGATGGGGCAAAGTGTGGCATGCTGGGCGTGGCATCGATTATACTCCAGAAAGTGCAAATGGTGGCATCCGACGACCATGCCAGGCAGCCAAGAAAGGACCCGACATGCATGCCCAAATTGCTTTTGATACCCATACCTCTGTCAAGCGGCTTGTTTCCGCCGGTGTTGCGGAAAAACAGGCCGAGGCTCATGTGGAACTTTTGGTCGGAATCCTGGAGTCAGGTCTCTCCACCAAGGCCGATATGGCCCAGGTTGAAGTGCGCATCCTGGAGCTGAAGCGGGATATCAAGGATCTGGAAGCTGGCCTGAAGCGGGATTTGAAGGAGATGGATACCGGCCTGAAACGGGATTTGAAAGATGTCGATGCTGGCCTGAAGCGTGATTTGGCAGAGTTGGATGCTGGCCTGAAGCGTGATTTGGCAGAGTTGGATGGCAGGGTGAAAATTCGCATGGAGGAGTTGAAACAAGAATTGAAGGAGTTGGAAGGGAGGACAGAGGGACACCTGAAAGAGATGGATGGGAAGATAGATATTCGTTCAAGGGAACTGGAAACCAACCTGCGGCGGGATATGCAGGCAATGGAAACCAACCTGCGGCGGGATATGCAGGCAATGGAAACCAACCTGCGGCGGGATATGCAGGCAATGGAAACCAACCTGCGGCGGGATATGCAGGCAATGGAAACCAACCTGCGGCGGGACATGAAGGAAATGGAATTAAAAAATGAAGCCAAGTTCAAGGAGTTGGATGGAAAAATTGAAATCTTGCGGGTTGAATTGAAGCGCGACATGAAAAGGCTGGAAGCCAACCTGGTCAAATGGATGATGGGTACTGCCGGCGCCATCATCGGCATTTTGTTTGCGCTCATGCGGCTTGTGCCGATGACCCATTGATCGGATGGTGGGTGACGGTGCCATGGCGATCATGAGCCATTGGATTGGTATTCAAGCCTGGCAAGGGCCAGGGTTCGGTCAAAGTCGCCCATGAGAAGATTGATGTTGGCATTGAAGGTTTCCAGACTGCCTCGACGGTATTTTGCCAGGGCGATCATCTGCGAAAGAACACCATAAAGATCAATCGTTTTTGCATATTTTTTTCTGTCGATTTCTTTTAAATCTTCGATGATCAAGGACTCCGCAGCATCGAGTCGGGCGAAAACACCCACTCTGGTGAATTCGGTATGGGCAATTTCCAGGGCGGTCACAAAGTCGATGTTGGGTGATGCACCACTGACGGCAGGTCGGGCAAAGGTCAGCGGTGTCTTGCGCAATTCACTGATGAGCCAACTGTCATTGACCGTTTCGGACGTGGGCTTCCAGACTTTTTGCTGCGGGTTCATCATTCGGCACGAAAAAGAAATGGATGTGGACCAGATTTCACTGTATTTGTCCAGATGAAAATAGACAGCATCCTTGACATGATACAATTTTTCAAACGTTGGCATGTTTCCATTTTTTATTTTATTTATTTTTTCATCATAAACATTGGTAATTCTTTTGCCGGCCTGAATGGACATTGATCCATAAAAAGCTTCGTTTTTATCGCTCATCATGTAATTTTGTTTATAATATTCCAGATCTTCTCCCAGAATCCCCTTTTCGATCAAGTCGTTTTCACCTTTGGTGTAGGGTGAATGGATGACGACGCAACCACTTACAAAAAACATCATAACCAGACCGGGAATCAGGGATTGTTTCATTTATTGACCTGCTCAGGGGGATGGTTGGATTTTGTCGGGAATGCGGGTACGGATCAGACGCTTGAGGGCAATGCGATACAGAATTTCCTGCAACATGGGGTCGGCCACCATGGTGACCTGGGATTGAGCTTGTTGAATTTCATTGGGCAGGGGAGGGGGCCAGGAGACGGAATCCGGGTTGGGAGGGGGGCGCTGGGTCTTCTGAAGAAATCGCAGGGTACCCTGCTTCAGGAGGATGCGTTGCAGGCTGCCAGGTGGCAAGAGAGGAGCCAGGCGTTCCAGCAGCTCGTGCTTGATGAATTCCAACTCGTTTTTCCAGGCGGGCGAATCCACCCGGATCGTCAATGTTCCGTCGCTCAGCCGCAAAGGTTCGGTATGCTGGGCGAGTTGGGGTCCTACGGCGGTGACCCATTCCCGCCATAAACGTTGTGCCCGTCCGACCGGATGATCCAATAATTCATGCGTCAATTGGGGAATCACTTCACCCAATGGAATCATGGTGCGTTGAATGCGGGGTGGCATGGTCAACGAAACTTGATGGCGATGCCCTTGATGACCCGAAAGACCTCTCTTTCATTGACACCCAAGGGGTTGTTGACCGTCTTGCGCCCCTCCAGGCTCTGATCGACGATAATGGCATCGGCTCCGACGGATGCGGCCTTGGCTCGCATATGTTCGACCAGTTGAATGCCTGAAAGCACATCCTCTGTGGCCAGGGTCTCCAATTGGGCAATTTCGCGGTAGGGTCGCTCGGGAGGTTTGGAGAAAGCCTCGACCACCCGACTCGGGGGAATGCGCTCCGATGGATCGACGAGCGATATGTTGGTGACGATTTTTCCCTTGCCAGTACAGGAGATCAGGAACAGAGCCAGCAGGAAAAAGGTCAAGAGTTTTGAACCGGTTGCCATCCATGTTCCCCCATTTCAAACCAGACTGAAAACGGCCCGATACTTGCAGAAACCAGATCGGGGTATGAAATACCATGCGCACGCTGCCAGCCGATTAAACTGGATTCGTCGAGTGAATGCAACATTTTATACCCTGGGCGACATACCGGATGAACAGGGAATGTTCGCAGGGAAGGAAAGTATTGTGTTCAAGGGAATGGGAAAGGAGAGGTATACCCATGTTCGAGAACAAACGGCAAAGACGAAAATGGGCCCTGGTGTTGGCGGCAAGTCTGGGTCTAGGCTTACTGCCGGGCTGTGCCAGTCAGTTGGAGGAGAGTCCGATCTATTATGCAGACAGCCGGTCATCCCAGACTTCGGATACCTATGCGTCCACCTCTGTTGCCGATGGGCCTGTTGAGAAAATCAACTCCCGGACGGTGATTCCACCGCCGACGAATAAAACATTCCATCCATCGGGACAGAATGAGGCCAAAACGGTGCCGACTCCTGTTTCCCCTCCAGCCACGAAAAAACCGCTCGGCAAGGTGTCTGCATCTGGAGCGGGTATTTCGCACCCACCACAGCTCAAGCCCAAGGACAAGGTGGCAGCCGGACCACAGCGCAAGGCGTCTCCAGCCGCAGATGCGGCGCAACGAAAATCCGCATCAACCAACGATCATACAGCCACTCCGGCCAATTCACGCTCGGATGGAACTGTTGCTCCCATGCCGGGAGATCAGCGGTTTTACATTGATCTGGGCAGTTTTCAGGACCAGGAGAGTGTTTCCCAGATTGCCACCCGTTTGACGGAGCTGGGATTGCCGGTCGAAAGAAGGGCTGTCCGAGTGGGTGAGCGCACTTTTCTGCGCTTGACTGCCGGACCTTTTCCCTTTCGGGCCGAGGCAGAATGGGCAGCAGCTCTTCTCAAGGAAAAGACCGGCATGGAAGGTACCATCGTCATGTAGAGTTGATCACAACGTGAGCTTCATTGCTTCATGTTGACATTTTCGGAGTTTTCCCTCCCTGTTGAGACCTGCCGACACCGCAGCCCATGCTGCGGTTTTTTTTTAAAAAAAATGTCCAGATGGAAAATAAAGTAACGATAAAAAACGTTTGAAAAACTGGGATGGGGGTCCAGGGGGAAGCGGCTCTGCCCTTCCCCCTGGCGGGGTTTGGGGCGGAGCCCCAACAAAATCTTTTATATCAAATCCTTTTTTTGCAAGGGTTCTGGATGGATACAAAAAGGGAATGGTCGGGTGTGGCCGGGTCGAAGGAAAAATCGGAATGGTAGCCGGGTCGAAGGAAAAATCGGGATGGAGGTGTTTTATCCCGCCAAATAGATTCCGCCACCCCGAATCTCCAGGGGGACAGGCGTCAGGGACTCTCCCAGACAATCGCCCCAGACACAGAGTCCATCGTCGGCTTGAAAGCGGGCACCATGGACGCTACAGCGGATGGTTTTCGGATCATCCTTCATGAGAAACGGCCATCCGGGACGGGGAGGATTCAAGGGTACCTGAAAGTGGGGGCAGGCATTGACGTAGGCCCGTGCCTCCTGATTTGCATACGGGACAAGAAACAGACGGAATGGTTTATTGGCCCCTCTTTCCCAAACGAATTCCCGACCCAGGGAGTCACGCAGCTCTGCCAATTGACAAAGGTAGGTACCGGGGGAAGGTGCGTTGTCGAAAGGAAGAATCTTTTGCGTCATGGTGATTTCACATCTCAATTTCATCCTGCCGATTGATTATGGAAACCGAGTCAGTCTACTTTTCCTGACCGGCGGATCAAGGGATTCTCTGGTGGGAGGCGGTGAACTTCTGCTACAATTCTTCTGATTGGAGCAGGCAAGCCCCCGTAGCTCAGCCGGATAGAGCGCCGGATTCCTAATCCGTAGGCCGTGGGTTCAAATCCCGCCGGGGGCACCAGTCAAAAATATGTTGCAGATTGAATAACTCTTTCCAAACCAAAATATTGATTGAAGTGTAGCATGGATTGGAACTGTTATGGCCAAACGGGCTGCAATCAGGAGTCCCTGACATGATGCGACTGGCAGTACACGAGGCGAAGGACCGGTTCGGGCAATTGATGGACCAGGCGCAGCAGGAGCCGGTGACCATCGAGAAGAACGGCAGGCCCGTGGCTGTGCGACTCTCTGTGGAGGAGTGCCATCGGGTGGAGCAGTTGAAACTGGAAAAGTTTCAGCGGGATCTGGAGGCTGGAATCGTCGAGGCTGAGCGTGGAGAACTGTTGGATGGCGATCAGGCTTTTCAAGAGGTGTTGAAGGATTGATCAGCGTTGGAGGCCCGGTTTCGGCTTACACCGCTGGCCCGGGAGGACCTGCGCGGCATTCGGGGTCATATCGCCGGGGATAATCTCCGTGCGGCCAAAAGGATCCTTCAGCTTCTCCAGACCAAATGTCATTTGTTGGCGCAAAATCCGGGATTGGACGTATCGTTGTCAACAGGGCAGGGCTTCCTGTAGACTGGTCGGATGACCAACCGAAACAGCAATGGGGCATGACCGCATGAAGCACAATACCAGGCCAATCAAGCGATGTTTATGGCGCGAGAGTCAATTTTTAGTTCTGATCATTTTTTTATGCGGATGGTGGCATGCGGAGGCTTGGGCCGAACCGCCCAGGGGACGGGATGCGGCGCTGGAAACCATTGACGGCAAGAGTTTGCGTCTGGCGGATTATCAGGGCAAGGTGGTCGTGGTCAATTTTTGGGCCACCTGGTGCCCGCCCTGTCTCAATGAAATTCCCACCCTGATCGAATTTCAGGAAAAATATCAGCAGCAAGGCCTGGCCATCATCGGGGTTGATTTCATGGATCGCATGGATCCGGAAAAGCTTGCCAAGTTTGTGGCCCGACGGGGTATCAACTATCCAATCGTTGTGGGTACACCTGCCAAGACCCAGGAACTGGCCCGCTATCTGGGTGGGGTCATGGGGTTGCCCACCACCAAGATTCTGGATCGCAAGGGGAATGTGGTTCGCTCCCTGACAGGAGAGTTGCAACCGGACAAGTTTCGGCGGTTGCTTGAACCGTTGCTGAACGAACATCCGTAGGACAAGTTGCCGATGCAGATGGAGGATGCGTGATGGAAGACAAAACCGCGGCCATCATCGTCTGGTGTACCGCTCCCGACACTGCGGTGGCCGATACCCTGGCCAGCACGCTGGTTCAGGAGGGACTGGCGGCTTGTGTGCATGTTTTCCCGGCTGGTCAATCGATTTATACCTGGGAAGGAAAACTGGAAAAAAATGTTGAAAATGTGCTGATGATCAAATCCCGGCAGCCATTGTACCCGCAGTTGCAGACCCGGTTGCGGGAACTCCATCCCTATCAGGTGCCGGAAATCCTCATGGTTCCGGTGCGTGACGGATTGCCGGACTATTTGAGCTGGCTGGTGCAGGTGACGCCGGGACCAGAAAACGTCTGAGAGGCTGTCTAATAACATGTTAATTTCAATAAAAACGAATGAAAAACTGGGATGGAGGTCCAGGAGGAAGG
>JADGCO010000082.1 GCA_015228935.1 Magnetococcales bacterium
TGGATGGGAGATTTTTTTTAAAGGATGGGCAGAGCATGTTTTTTTGCTTGCGGTGCTGCTGAAGTGTTGACAAGCCGACCAGATTCAGTCCACTCTGGCGGTTCGGTGGAGAGATGGCCGAGTGGCCGAAGGCGGCACCCTGCTAAGGTGTTATATCCTGACGGGTATCGAGGGTTCGAATCCCTCTCTCTCCGCCACCCTACGGTCCAGCACCGTCTAAAGAAGTCCCATAAAGCCAGCAGAAATGCTGGCTTTTTTGTTTTCCTTGTCCGAAGCCGTTCAACGCAATATCATCGAATCCGTGTTTTGATTGTGGGTAGAATTGTGGGTTGTCCCTTCCGATTGATTCATCTGGCCCGATTCCGAGAATGGTTGCGGGGTCTTCGTGCGGATTTTTATGGACTGGAGGGATGAAATCCGGGACAATCGAGGCATGGAAAAACCGTTTCCGTGTAGCCCATGGCCGCGTCTCCGGATTTTGGGCACGAATCCACGGAACCATCTTTCCCGAATGGCTCTTTGAAAAATTGAAACGGGTTAAGAATTCAGGCTGCTTTCCGCTGGTACTGGTGGTGCAGACCACCCAAGTGTGGAATGGCGACTATTTTCCCTGCGTCCGTTGGCTGGACAGGCCGGTGGTCGGGGCAGTCCTTTTTGAGACCCAAGTGTGTCCTGAATCCGTGATAATAGATGAAGTATTTGGCCAGGGTTTGTCGCAGGTGTTCCTCATTCAGCGTGATGATGTGGTCCAAGACATCGCGTCTGACCGATCCGATCACCCTTTCCGCATAGGGGTTTTGCCAAGGTGAAGCTGGTGCCGTGATCACTTCCTCTGTACCCATTGCACGAAGTGTCGTCCGACACTCGGCTTGAAATGCAGGGTCTCGGTCATGGAGCAGAAAGCGGGGAGCAGTGTCCCATGGGAAAGCTTCACGAATTTGTTGAGCGACCCAGGATGCTGTCGGATTGGTCGTGACGTTGAAATGAATGATTTTTCTGCGATCGTGGTTTATGAAAATCAGGACGTAGAGTACCTTGAAAGAGATGTCCGGCACCGTGAAGAAATCCATGGCGACGATCTGACTGGCGTGGTTTTTCAGGAAGGTCTTCCAGGTTTGTGACGGATGTTTCTTGGGTTTGACCATATACCTGGAGACTGACGATTGGGCCAAGCTGTAGCCGAGCTTCATCAGTTCTCCGTGAATGCGCGGCGCACCCCAAAGCGGGTTTTCCAGGCTCATTCGTTTTATCAGGTCGCGCACGTCTTTCGGAACGGATTTTCGTCCTCCGGATCGCTTGCTGGACTTCCACTTCCAATACAGGCGAAATCCTTCTCTGTGCCACTTGAGTACGGTGCTTGGCTTGAAGATCATCAGGGCGTTTTGCCAATTTGGCCAAATCCTCGATAGCCAAACCCAGAAGATGCGGTCCTGTCGGCGAGCTATAATCTTTTGTTTTTGATTTCGTTGCAGGACGACGATTTGATGTCGCAAAGACAGGATCTCGAGTTGAAGAGACACCCTGGAACGGAAAGTGGACGTGATGCCGAGGAGAAATATCGAAAACATGTTGAACATAAAAATTGTTCCCAACGACGGTCATGTGTTTGAGATTCATGCATTGCTGAGGCAAATTGCCTCGAGCAAGGGAAAAATGAAGGAGTAGAGGCTTTTGGATAATCGTGCAACGAAGACCTGCTGGCACTGTCTGGTCGGCGCAACGCTGAAAATGCTGTTGGAACCCGTCGGCGTCGATGTGTATTCGGAGGTCCAGGTTGTCTCTCTTCCACCCAAGGCGGATCTGATTCTGATTCATCGCCAGGAGGGTGGTTGGACGGATGCGCAGCGTCTGCTTCTGGCCGACGGATTGCGGGATCTTGAAGCTGACCATATTCTGATCGAAATCAAGGTCACCGAAAGCCTGCATGAAGGTGTTCTGTCCCAGATCACGGTTTATGACACTTTGTACCTGGAAACTGCCCGTTTGGAGCGGCAGCAGTTGCGGAGCATCATTGTCAGCTCCACAACCCCTCAGATTGGCTTCCTTGAGCGGTTTGCTTTTGAACCCGTTGGGCCAAGTGGTGTTTATGAAAGCAGACCACGTTGGGGTGGTGCCGTCCGTCTGGTTTTGCTGAACGAACTGGCGGATGAAGCCCAAAACGCGCCTTTGAAGTGCTTCGCCAGCCGCCAGGAAGAACGGAAAAAGGCGTTCGAGACGGTCAAGCGTACAGGTTTGTTCAGGATTTCCGTTGCGTTTGAACGAATTATGACCGGTTTATGGAGATTGATGATGAAAGGTGCATTGAATATTTCGGAAATAGAAGGCATTACTCCCGAGAGCGTTGCCCAACTTGGGAAAGAGTGGTTCGAATCGATGGTGGACATGACACCTGATGAAGAACTTTTTTCCTTACCTAAACTCGGGCATCGGTTGGTGCAAGAACATCGGGAAGGTCGTCAGGAAGAGAGGTGCGATGTTCTGCTTCAGATCCTTCATCGTCGTTTTCCTGACCTGCCTGCTTGGGTCGAGCAGAAGGTGCTTGCCTCTGACCTTGACGCATTGCGTGTGCTGACAGATCGCGCAATCGATGCGCGTTCACTGAATGACGTTTTTGGAACCGAGGGAACCAGAGAAACAACGTAATCTCAACATATTGAATCGCATCATGTTGCTTTTCCGGTTCAGCATCTCTCAGCCACCGACAGGGAGTCAAAAATTCTCTGACTTATAAAGATTTCGTAAAAATTTTTCTCTGAGAATTTTCCCGCATGGGTATCTCTTGGTCCGCCACCCTACGTTCCGAGCCAGTCCGTAAAAGTCCCCTAAAGCCAGCAGAAATGCTGGCTTTTTCATTGATACCGTTGAATTGCAACATGTTGTTGTTTTGACTTGGCATCTTGCGGCAACCGACGGGAAGGTGAATGTATTTTTTGTCACCCGGTTGCTTCATCTTTGACAAAGCCAAAGACCTGCTGATTGCGTCCGGCGTGTTTTGCCTGGTAGAGAAAGCCGTCGGCGGCCTCGATGAGGCAGGTTGGCAAACGGTGCCGGGAAGGGACGATGGTGGCCACTCCCAGACTCAGGGTGACATGGTCGGCGGTCGGCGAGGCCTTGTGGGGAATACGCAAGGCCGTCACGGCCTCGTGCATCCGCCGGGCCGAGGCCTGGGCACCTTCGCTGGCAATCTCCGGCAGCAGACAGACAAACTCCTCACCACCATAGCGGGCCACGAGGTCGGCGGACCGGGTCTGGGTCCTGGCCAAGGCTGACGCAATTTTTTTCAGACACTGATCTCCCAGAGCATGGCCATAATGATCATTGAAAAGCTTGAAATGATCAATATCGACAATGATCAGGGAGAGGGGACGCATGGCCCGCAGGCAACGCCGCCACTCCCGTTCCAGGGTTTCATCGAAACGGCGGCGATTGGGAATACCTGTCAAGCCATCCATCATGGCGAGGCGTTCCAGCAGATCGCCGCGTTTTTTCAGTTCCAGGTGATTGCGGACCCGGGCTTGCAGAATGGGCACACTGATGGGCTTGGTCAAATAATCGATGGCCCCCAGGTTCAACCCTCGGGTTTCGTCGGCCTCGTCATTCAGGGCCGTGACAAAGATGACCGGAATGTGCCGGGTGTGTTCCTCTGCCTTGAGCCGACGACAGACCTGGTAACCATCCATCTCCGGCATCATGACATCCAGCAAAATCAGATCCGGATTTTCCGTTGCGGCGATGGCCAGGGCATCCCGGCCATTGGTGGCAAAAAGCACTTCGTACTCCTCGCCCATGGCCTGGTGCAACAGGTCAATATTGGAGGGGACATCGTCCACGATCAATATTTTGGGTTGGTTTTCACCGATGGCCATGTCAATTCACCTCCTGGGACAGGTTCAGGACCCGGACAATTTCTTCCAGGATCACCCGGGCAGCCTTGAAATCAAGTCTGGACATGGCGGTACGCAGCCGTTCCAGGGCATCAGCCGGCAAATGGCCGCGCAATTTTTCAGCCATATCCACGTGGTACTTTTTGGCTCGCAGGCTGTTTTTGGCCAATAGTTGATCAAATTCCTGCAAGGATGCGCGGATTTGTTCCAGGGGAAGCGGCTCCGGGGGCAGGGCAGGCGAAACCGACAGGGCATGAAGTTCCACCCGGGTGGACTCTGCAACGGGATGAATGCCTTGCAAAACAGTTCCCAAATGTCGCTCAAAATTCTCCAGATGGGGACGTGCGGCATCCGGCTGACCGGTTTCCAGGGCCTCTTCGACGGCACGGGCGGCATTGGCCAGCTCCGAGGCTGCCATGTTGCCTGCCACTCCCTTGAGTGAGTGGGCCAGACGCCGTGCCCCCTCGATGTCCCCCATGGCCAGTGCCCGTTCAAGAACCATGGCTGCATTGCCGTGATGTTCGGCAAATCCGAGCAGCAGGTCACGAAACAATTTTTGATTGCCACCCAGACGCAGCAAACCCGTGCGGACATCGATGCCGGGCAGGGTGTCCGGCAACCAGGGACGCCGGGGCGGGGCATGCAAACCCTCTTCCGGTGCCGGTTGTGACATATGCTCACTGTCGAGTATGTGCCCGTCATTTGTTGGAAGCAACCTGTTTGTGGCCGCCGTGCGGTCCGACTCAGGCCGGGAGGAGTCCGCTTCGGATGGAACCATGTTTTGACCGGGTTGAATTTGGCGGGCGAGGGTTGTCATGAGCGTTCGGACATCAATCGGTTTGGTTACATAATCGTTCATGCCCGCATTGAGGCATTTTTCCCGATCCCCTTTCAGGGCGTGAGCGGTCATGGCCACAATGGGGAGGTCACGGAAGCGTGGATCACTGCGCAGGGCACGGGTTGTCTGGTAACCATCCAGGCCCGGCATCTGGACATCCATGAGAACGATATCGACGGGTTGTGATTCCAGAATTTGAATGGCGGCGTTGCCATCGGCAGCCGGAAATATTTCCATGCCCACATTGTGCAGGATCTCCCCGGCCACCTGACGGTTGAGGAGATTGTCTTCCACCAGCAGGACCCGTGCCCCCTTGATGGCCGCCAAAATTTCCGGTGCCACATGCAGCACCTCTCGTTTTCGAAGCTCCGGGGTGTGTCCATGACAAACCTGCATGATGGTATCGAACAGCTGCGATTGGGTCACTGGTTTGGTCAGGAATGCCTTGACCCGGGCCTCTTCGGCCTGGCGGCGCACCTCTTCGCGACCAAAGGCGGTCAACATGATCATGCCGGGTTTGGTTCCCGGCAGATTTTGGACCTGCCGGGCCGTTTCGATGCCATCCATGCCGGGCATTTTCCAATCGAGCAGCATCAGGGGAAAATCGGCATCCTGACGCAATATTTCCAGGGCCGCCGTGCCAGACTGGACCAGAACCGGATCGAAAGAAAAGGAGCGCAAGGTTTCATCGAGAATTTGCAGGGATGTGCGGCTGTCATCCACCACCAGAATGCGCATGCCGCGCAGATCGGGTGCCGGCTGATAGCGTTTTTCCCGGTCGGACGGCTGGCGCTCGAAACGGGCTGTGAAACGAAATGTGCTGCCCTGCTCGGGTATGCTCGTCACGGTCAAATCGCCCTGCATCATTCTGACCAGACGTTTACTGATGCTCAAACCCAGACCAGTACCCCCAAAACGCCGGGTTGTAGAGCCGTCAGCCTGGGTGAACGAATCGAACAGGCCGTTGATTTTGTCAGCCTGGATACCGATTCCGGTATCACGAATCGTAAATTGCAGATCCACACTCCGGGTTGCTTCTGTCGGCAGGGCCGACACCCGGACCACCACCTCGCCCTGGGCCGTGAACTTGATGGCATTGTTGACCAGATTGGTCAGGACCTGCCCGAGGCGCAGGGGGTCTCCCACCAGGGCGCTGGGTGTTCCGGGGGCCACCGAACAGACGAACTCCAGGCCTTTTTCGGCAGCCGGGGCGGAAAACAGGGTCGAAAAATTTTGCATGACTTCATGGAGCTGGAATTCCACCATCTCCATTTCCAGCCGTCCGGCCTCGATCTTGGAAAAATCGAGAATGTCATTGATGACTCCCAGCAGGGAGTGTCCGGCGGTGCGGATTTTTTCCAGATAATCTCGCAGTTTTTCCGGGGGCTGGGTCTGGATGGCCAGGGCGGTCATGCCCAGGATGGCATTCATCGGTGTGCGAATTTCGTGGCTCATGTTGGCCAAAAATTCGCTTTTGGCCCGATTGGCGGCCTCGGCGGCCTGGCGGGCCTGGTTGATGATCTGTTCCGCTTCCTTGCGTTCGGTGATGTCCTGCAAGGTGCCAAACACCTTCAGGGTCCGGTCTCCCTGGCGGCGGGTACGTCCCAGAACCCGCACCCAGATCCGGTCCCCGCGACCGGTGACCAGTTCCGTCTCCCGGTCAAATGGCAGACCTGCTTCCCGGGCCCGCGCCAAATCCCGGCGTAGATGAATGGCCGCCTCGCCCTGGAACTGGTCGAGAAATTGTTCCGGAGCAAACCGGGTTGTCGGATCCACGCGGCAGATGCGATACACTTCCCGCGTCCAGGTCAGGGTTTCCTGGACGACATCGAGTTCCCAGCCACCAATCCGGCCCAGTTGCTGGGTTTCATTGAGAAGAATTTCATTTTCCTTCATGCGTTCGAGGGCTTGTGCCAATTCACCGGTGCGGTTGCGGACCTCTCCTTCCAGAGAATCGGTCAATAGGCGCAAATTCTGCCGGGATTGCAGCAGGTGGTGCAACATGAGACGAAAAGAGTGGGTGAGGATGCCGATTTCATCCATGGTCGTGGTTTTGGGCCAGACAACTGTCTCTTCTCCGCGGGCAATCCGGTCGGCGGTCCGGGTCAGTTCCAGGATGGGGCGGATCAACAGGCTGGCCGCTACCGCCATGGCAAAACTCAGAATGGTCACGATAACTGTTACGGCCAACAGCAGCATGCCGCCAAATTGGCTGGTTGCCTGGCGTTGCTCCATATTGTCGGCGATGGCCACCAGGAAACAGGTTCGTTCCGGTGCATCCGGATCCGGCTTTACAAATGTCGCCAGCAGGGTATGGCCTTTTTCCGGCAACTCCCGGATTTCGACCCGTGGCTCTGTCGCCGACATCATTTCCCGCCAATCCACCTGAAAAAAGTCGGCGTATAATCCCGGTATGCCTTTGCGTTCCAGGGTGAACAGGCGGGAAGGATCGGCATGCAGGAGATAATCTCCCCGTAAATTTGCCACCCGGTAGGAAACATGGGGCTGGAGAGGAATCAGCAATCCGGTCAACCGGGCAAAATCGACCGTCACCACCAGCCATCCCAGGGGTTCCGGGGCAAGGTTGCCGGGCAAAAACAGGGGAACCTGGATGGTGAAAACGGCGCGATCCTCTCCATCGGCAGTTGCATCTATCTGTTTTTTCCAGGGTTCAACCGGACTCATGTAAATCTTGTGGGGTGCAGATCCGGTTCCTCCGATCTCTCTGGGGGAGCGCACAGGTTTGCCATTTGTCTCGATCTGTTTTCCTTCCCGTCTGAAAGCCCACGCCACCACCCGGCTTTTATCGTTACTTCCCTGGAACAGGGATGCGGAGAGGTATTCTGGACGTTGTGCCAGCAGATTGTGCAAGACAGCGGTAACCTTCCCCTGGATGTCTGTCGGTGCTGTTTCGGTTTGTGTCGTGCCAGTCTGTGCTGTTTCGGTTTGTGCTGTTCCGGTTAATATCGAGCCAGTCAGTGCTGTTTCGGTTTGCGCTGTTTCGGTTTGTGTCGTGCCAGTCTGTGCTGTTTCGGTTTGTGCTGTTCCGGTTAATATCGAGCCAGTCTGCGCCGTTCCGGATTGCGCTGTTTCAGTTTGTGTCGTGCCAGCCTGCATCCGGATTGCACCCCGGCTGTCGATCCATTGCAGCATTCTGCCGAGTGCCGGTATTTCTGCCGCATGGACCATGTCAATCCGCAGGTTGCGGAATTTTTCCTCCAGCACGAGTCGTTCCCGCTGCAAAGCATTTGAAAGATGATGGATATTCTGTCTGTGTAACAGCCGGTCGGCGCTCTGATAGCTGTAGACAGCCATCCCCAACACACCAATACCGGCGATCACGAAAGCGAGAAAAGCAAACTTGATGGGCAGGGGATAGGTCATCTCTTGATTTTCCGGCCTTGGGCTTCTTGCAAAGGAAAGTTTTTCATTTTTCCCACCCGGCAGAGCCACTGCAACCAAAAATTGCACAATGTTCGAGATAATTTTCACTTTCTCTCGTGACGCGGGGAAAAATTTGTTGTATTGGAAAAAGTCATTGTTTTCCCGCAACAGTCGTGCATCATGGACTTGATTGGTCACAATTGGCGAGGCAAACCCATTGGCGCATATCTTGATAATGGACGATGATCCCGGAATTCTGGCCTATGTTCGCGAGGCTTTGGAAGGGGAAGGACATCAGGTGACCCTGGCTCTGAACGGTGCCGAAGGGGTCAAACAGTTTGAAAGGACACCTACGCAGCTTGTCCTCACCGACATCTTCATGCCGGAAATGGATGGTCTGGGGGCCATCCAGGAAATTCTCAAAATGGCTCCGGCAACGCCGGTCATTGCCTTCTCGGGGGAAGGCAAACAAATGGGCATGGACTCCTTTGCTCTCAATGCTGCGCGCAAATCGGGAGCCGTGGCTGTTCTTGAGAAACCATTTGCTCTCAATGACCTGATGGACGCTGTCCACAAGGCCCTTCAGAATTGACCTGATCGGGGTCTTTTTTCCCGATGCACTTTGGCGGCATGGCCCAAGTGGTTGTGCTTCTGGCCGTGTCGTATCACGGATGTCTGCCTCTGGTGGACTGCGTCACGGGTGTCTTGAAACGATGGCGAATTCTCATGTTCTCTTGATTTTCCTGATTATCCTGCTGCTTCTGGGAGTCATCCTGTATCTCGGACAGCGGTTGCGACAGGAAATTCAGCGACGGCAACAGGCAGAGCTTGACCGGCTCAAAATGTTTCAGGCCGTGGAACAAAATCCGGCAGCCGTTATTGTGACTGATTTGCACGGCAACATCGAATTTGTCAATCCCAAGTTTACAGAGATCACTGGTTACCCGAAAGAAGAGGTTGTCGGCAAAAATCCCCGCATCCTGAACTCGGGCAAGAGCGATCCCGCCCTGTTTCAAAATCTCTGGCGAACCATTATCCGGGGAGAGGAGTGGAGCGGGGAGTTTTGGAACCGGAAAAAAGATGGCACCTTTTATTGGGGCGCGTCCCGCATCTCCGGAATCCGCAATGCGGCCGGAGTCGTGACCCACTTTATCGGCGTCCAGGAAGACATTACCGACCGCAAGCTGGCACAGGAAAAACTCCAGATCAGTGAACAACGCCTGGCCCTTGCCCTGAAAGGGGGGGATCTCGGCTACTGGGATGTGGATTTTCGTACCGATGTGACGGTTGTCAATGAACGGTGGGCTAACATGCTGGGTTACGATCACGCCTTGATCCGGCACAAATGCCGCCATATCTGGAAATCCAGCCTCCATCCCGAAGATCAGGAGAGGGTTTTCCAGTTGGGACGCGACTACCGTAACGGCAAGATCGACCGTTACGAAGTGGAATATCGTGCGATCACCCGATTGAACCAAACCCGCTGGTTCCTGTCCAAAGGGAACGTCGTCGAATTCGATCAGGAGGGATTACCGCTCCGCATGGTCGGCACGGTGATGGATATCACCGAACGCAAGAAAATCGAAGAGGCTTTGCGCGAAAGTGAAAAGCAGTTGGCCCGCAAATCCGATCTTCTGGCAGCCGCCCTCGCCAGCATTCAACAGGGTGTTGCCGCTTATGACGAACATTTATGTCTGATTGCCTGCAATAACAGATTCATGGAAATTCGCGGTGTTCCTGAAGAAATGGCCAGACCTGGAGCGTCTTTTGCGGATTTGTTGCGTTATGACGTGGCGCGAGGTGAATTTGGCCCGGGAGATCCAGAAGCGCAGGTGCAACGCTACCTGGATCTTGCCCACCATTCGACGGTACACAATTTTGAACGGGTCCGTCCCAATGGAACGGTCATCGAGGTTACGGGAGGCCCCCTGCCGGGCGGTGGTTTTGTCAGTACCTATACCGATATTACCGAACGCAAACGCTCCGAGGAGGCCCTGCGCCGCGCCAAACAGGAGGCCGAAGCCGCCAACCAGGCCAAAAGTGATTTCCTGGCCAATATGAGCCACGAGATTCGTACCCCCATGAATGCTGTCATCAACATGACGGAGTTTTGCCTGCAAACCACCCTGACCGGGCAACAAAAAAATTATCTGGAAAAAATTCATACGGCTGCCAACTCGCTCATGCGCATCATCAATGACATCCTGGATTTTTCCAAGGTGGAGTCGGGCAGGCTGGAGTTGGAGAAAGTTCCCTTCCGGTTGCAGGAAGTTCTGGATTACATCACCCTTCTGATCGGCGGCAAGGCCGGGGAGAAGGGGTTGCTGTTCACCATCACTTTGGAACCTGCCACTCCATCTGAGGTTGAGGGGGATCCGGTACGGCTGCGACAGGTGCTGCTCAATCTGACCAGCAATGCCATCAAGTTTACCGATCATGGCCGCGTTGACCTGTCGGTACGGCACCTGGAAACAACCCCGACTCACCATGTCCTGGAGTTCAAGGTGCAGGATACCGGCATTGGTCTGACCCGGGAACAGATTGATCTCTTGTTTCAATCCTTTACCCAGGCAGACAGTTCGACGACCCGCAAATATGGGGGAACCGGGCTGGGCCTTGCCATCTGCAAACGTCTGGTGGACATGATGGGAGGAACGATCCATGTCGTCAGCACCCCCGGTCAGGGGAGTGCGTTTATTTTTACAGTCCGTTTTGGCACCCTGTCAGCCGGAACCATTGTCAAGCCGGTCTTGCCCCTGCCACCCGCCATGTCCCATGGCAATACCTCCCATCTGCGGGGTGCGCGCATCCTGCTCGTGGAGGACAACGAAATCAACCGGGAAGTGGCCAGGGAGTTGTTGCAGCAGGTTGGTATCGAGGTAACGGAAGCGGCACATGGCGAGGAGGCCCTGCGCCTGGTGAATTCCGCATCCTTTGATGCCCTGCTGTTGGACCTGCAAATGCCCGACATGGATGGTTTCCAGGTTGCCCGTGCCTTGCGCATGCACGATGATTTCCGCCTAAAGCCCATCATTGCCTTGACCGCCAACGCCCTGTCCGGGGTTGTCGAAAAGTGTCTGGCGGCGGGCATGAATGACTGCATCACCAAACCCATTGACCGGGACACCCTGTTTGCCACCCTCTCTCGCTGGGTTCAGCCCGTCACGATGGCTGATCCGGTTCCATCCGCATCCCAACCCCAAAGAATTGGGTCGGCAGGGGAGACGACATCAATCGGGTCGGCAGGGAAACCATCCCTGGCCAGGTCGCCAGGGGACCCATCCCTGACCGGGACAGCAGACAATTCATCCCTGGACGGATTGGTGGGGATCGATACCAGGACCGCCTTGCTTCGGTTGGGAGGCAATGCACAACTGTTCAGGAAAATCCTGAGCAGATTTCGCCTCAACCATGCCGATTTGCTGGACCGGGTCCGCCAGGAACTGGCCTTGCAGCACATGCAGAGTGCCCGGGAACTCGTTCATACGCTTAAAGGCATGGCAGGCAACATTGCTGCAACCACTCTGTACGATCAGGTCAGGTCGCTGGAAAAGGCCATTCAGCAGGAGAATGCTGCGCTTATCACCCCCCTCTTGGAACAAGCCTCCCAAACCATGGCCGGCATTCTTGCGAGCATTGCCCATTTTGAAAATTCGGACCCGGTATCGGCGACCTCCGAGCAGAAAGTTCAACTGGAAAACCCGACAACAGATGATACAGAGAGTCACCCGCAACTGGTTGTTTCCGGGCAAAATACCCAGGCCACCTTGCTGGATGCCATGCGCCACATGCTGCACCTGTTGTCCCAGGATGATACTGCGGCCAACCAGGCCCTGAGTACACTGCAACCCTGGCTGGGGTGTGGTCCCAACTGGGTGTCTCTGGAAAAAGCGATCAGTCGTTATGAATACGACACGGCCATTTCAATCCTGACCGGAATGATCCAGCACCATGAAAATGCTCTTGCCACAACACCCGACTCCATGACACCTGTACAACCAGACCATTCAGGGGACAAACCTCACCACTCCTGTCCGCATGATGGAGTCGTGGCATGAGTGATACCTTGGCAAGACAAACCATACTGGTCGTGGATGACGTTGCTGAAAATGTCGATATTCTCAGTGGCATTCTGGGTCATGTCTATCAGGTCAAGGTGGCCCTGAATGGCGAAAAAGCCCTGAGCATTGCCGGCGGTGAGACGCCACCGGATTTGATTCTCCTGGATATCATGATGCCCGGGATGGATGGCTTCGAGGTTTGCCGACGCCTGAAAGCCAATCCGATCACCCGCAACATTCCTGTCATTTTTGTGACGGCCCGCAAGGAAATTCTCGACGAATCCCAGGGGTTTGATCTGGGTGCGGCAGACTATGTGACCAAGCCGATCCGTGCCCCCATCGTTCTGGCCCGGGTACGAACCCATTTGTCCCTCTACAATCAAAATCGTTCTCTGGAAGAGAAAGTTCTGCAACGCACCGAACAACTGAATCGTACCCGTCTGGAGATCATCCAACGCCTGGGTCGGGCAGCAGAGTTTCGGGACAATGAAACCGGTCTGCATGTGATTCGTGTCAGTCATTATGCCCGTCTCCTGGGTCTGGCGGCAGGCTTGCCGCCGGAAATCGGCGAACTGCTCCTTAATGCCGCTCCCCTGCACGATGTCGGCAAGATTGGCATCCCGGATCGTGTCCTGATGAAACCAGGCCCCCTGGATTCGGAAGAGTGGGCAATCATGCAACATCATGCCCGGTTTGGTGCCAACATTATCGGTGATCACGATGCCGAGCTGTTGGTTGCCGCCCGGGACATTGCCTTGACCCATCATGAAAAATGGCAGGGGACCGGTTATCCACAGGGGTTGCAGGGCGAAGGGATTCCCCTTTATGGTCGGATCGTGGCCATTGCTGATGTGTTCGATGCCATCACCAGTAAACGTCCCTATAAAAAAGCCTGGCCCATGGCCGAAGCCCTGGAACTCGTCAAAAAAGAGGCCGGTTTTCACTTCGATCCGCGCCTGGCCCACATTTTTTTGGACATTTTTCCGGAAATTGAAAAAATCCATCAACAATTTGCTGAAACAACAGCACACTCTCTCTGAAAACCAGATTCCATGACACTCAGCTCGTTTGCTCCATTGAATTCAAACATGGCCGACCATGATACGCCGGACAGCCCGTTACGTGTCCTGATCGTCGAGGATTCGCATGCCGACTATCTCCTGTTGGTGCGCAACCTGCGCAAGGAGGGGTTCGATGTGATGAGCCAACAGGTTGATTCTCTCCAGGAAATGGCCACAGCCCTGCAGGGTCACACCTGGGATTTGATCATTTCCGATTATCACATTCCCGGTTTCGGTGCCCAGGGGGCCATGAAGTTGTGGCAAGAGCAGGGTGCCGGACAACCCCTCATCGTGGTCTCCGGTGCCCTCAGGGATGAAGAAGCCACGGCCCTGTTGCGTTCGGGTGCGTATGATTTTGTCCGCAAGGATTATCTATTGCGTCTGGGACCTGCCGTGCGCCGTGCCTTGCGGGTGGCACGTGAATCCCAACTCCGGCGGCAGGCAGAATTGGCCCTGCAAAGCAGCGAAGAAAAGTTCCGTTCGCTGACCCAATCCATTCAGGATGCCATCATCGCCAGCAATATCCATGGTCAGATCATTGCCTGGAATACCGGTGCCGCCAGCATGTTTGGTCATGCATGGCCGGACATCCAGAATCAGCCCTTGTCCTTGTTGCTTCCCCAACGACACCGGGAACAATTTTCCAAATGGTTTCAAAGTGCGGATCAAACAAATCCCCCGCATTTGCCGCACCGGCGTCTGGAATTCGTGGGCCTGCGCCGCAACGGCGAGGAGTTTCCCCTGGAGGTCTCCATCGGGTATTGGCTGGCCGGGGATGGCAACCGGTTCTATTCGGTGGTGATCCGCGACATCACACAACGTCGGCAAACCGAAGAGGCACTCCGGGAAAATCGGGATTGCCTGGCCCACGCCCAGCATGTGGCGCAATTGGGCAACTGGAGCTGGAATTTCCAGACCGGCCAGTGGCGTTGTTCGGAGCAGCTCCACCGTATCATGGGTGTTGATGCCGGTTATGGTTGCAGTTTCGATGGTTTCCTGGACCGGGTTCACCCGGAAGATCGGGAACATGTCCGGCATGGGGTCTTCAGTGCCATCCGGGAAAATCGCCACTTCGAGATGGAACATCGGATTGTCCGCCCGGATGGTTCGCAGCGGATTGTGCATGCCGTCAGTGATGTGCGTCGCGATGCCGTAGGACGCCCTGTCGTGATGTTGACCGCCGTGCATGACATCACCGAACGCCGCCATACCGAGGAACAGTTGCGCATTGTCACCCGGGTATTTGGCAATGCCATGGCCGAGGTGGCCAATCAACTGCACATTACCTCCAAGGTATTTGAAACCGCCATCGAAGCCATGGTGGTCACGGATCCGGACGATATCATTCAATCGGTCAATCCGGCTTTTGTCAGCATTACCGGTTATTCACCCGAAGAGGCCATCGGTCGCCGTCCGGAGATTCTCCGCTCGGATCACCATGGACCGGAGTTTTATGAGGCGATACGTCGCTCCCTGGCCGAAAAGGGATTCTGGGAAGGAGAAATCTGGAATCGACGCAAAAGTGGCGAGGCCTTTCCCAAACGCCTGAGCATCACCGCCATTCTGGATCAGAACAGACGGGTCAGTAATTATGTCAGGGTTTTCAGTGATCTGACCGATATCAGACGCAGTCAGGAAGAGCTGCGCTATCGCGCCAACCACGATGCCTTGACCGGTCTGCCCAATCGCATTCTGTTCGCGGATCGCCTGCAACTGGCCATCCTTCAGGCCGGTCAGGCCCGCAAAATCGTCGCCGTCCTCAAGCTCGACCTGGATATGTTCAAAAACATCAACGAAAGTCTCGGTTACCCCAGTGGTGACTGGCTCTTGAAGGAGGTGGCCGGACGCTTGCAGTTATCCCTGCGGGAGGTGGATACCCTGAGTCGATTGGGCAGTGACGAGTTCGGTATCCTCCTCCATGACATGGAGAATTCCCAGGAAATCCTGGCCATGGTGCGCAAGCTGGTGGATACCATTGCCATTCGTCCCTTTTGTTATCTGGACCATGAGCTTTTCATCACGGCCAGCCTGGGCATCGCCCTTTTTCCAGGCGATGCCGACAGTGCCCCATCTCTCATCCAAAAAGCCGACATGGCCCTCAACCGGGCCAAAAGGGGGGGGAGGGCCAATTATCAGTTTTATACCACGAGCATGGGCGAAGAGGCTTCCCGCCGCCTGCAACTGGAAACCCATCTCTACCGTGCCCTGGAAAAAGAAGAGTTTGTCCTGCATTATCAACCAAAATTGGATCTGCGGAGCGGTCTGATCGTTGGGGCGGAGTCCCTGGTGCGCTGGTCACGGCCCAATATGGGGCTGGTTTCTCCCGGCACCTTCATTCCCCTGGCCGAAGAGACAGGTCTGATTGTGCCGCTCGGCGATTGGATCCTCGAAAGTGCCTGTCGTTCCGGGCGTATCTGGCTGGAGCGGGGATTTCCGCTGCTGCGGGTGGCCGTCAATCTTTCGGCCCGGCAATTCTGGCATCCGGAATTGATTGCCAAAATTCGCCAAATCCTCGCCACAACAGGCCTCCCGGCCCATCTCCTGGAACTCGAAATCACCGAAAGCATGATGATGGGCAACGTGACCAAGGCCATCGATGCCATGCTCGAACTGGCAAACATGGGCATTCATATTTCCATGGATGATTTTGGGACCGGATACTCGTCTCTCAACTATCTGCGCAAGTTTCCCATCCATACCCTGAAGATCGATCAATCTTTCATCCAGGAAATTTCCAGCAATACCGAAAATGCAGCCATTGTGTCCGCCATCATTTCCATGAGCAAAAAACTGAATCTGCGCGTTGTCGCCGAAGGGGTGGAAACCCCCGAGCAGGAGCTTTTTCTGCGCGAGCAGGGGTGTGACGAAATTCAGGGATTTTTGTTCAGCAAACCCATACCGGAAGACCATTTCGTCGAGTTCATGGATCGGCACATGCATCGCGTTGCTTTGAAAAAATAAACAATCGTCTCAGCAATCCAACAGACCCTGCCGCAGCCAGAATCGTCAAGACGGGCATGACACGATTCAACCAGCGTCCATCCCAATCGTCAAACGTCAAGGCGACCATTGATAATTGCACCAGGATTGCCAACCACAGCAGGACAAAATGGGAGCGATGCTCTCGGCATCGCCACCAGGCCAGGATGGAAAAAAAATACAAAACAGCACAAAAGGAGAAGGCCAGCAGATTGTGCATGGTTGAATAGAAAGGCCGGGTGTGGGCAAAAAACATCCAGACGCGCCAGGCGATGGTCTTGCCCAACAGCACATATTCATGCTGCAACATGTAGATCAGGGTTGCAAACGGCCCCTGTTCACTGATCCGGATCAGTGCCTGATCCGGGTGCGGGTTCAGGCCAGGATAACCCCAGATATAATCACCCTGGATCATGTGTCTGGCAAATTTTTCATGCGTATCGGCATTGACCGTCACCAGCAACAGACCGATGAAAATTCCCAGCATGGACAAGGCCTGCCAGCGATAGGGAGATTTCAAATAAAGCGCCCAATGGATCACCACCGGCAGCAAAAAATATTTTCCTTCCGGTCGGGCTAAGCCTACCATCACGGCCATCAGCAGGGCAGGCACCACCCAACGCTGGTGGTTCTGTACCAGCAAGGCCAGACACAGCAGGGCGATCAAGGCACAGGTCGCCATGGCTTCGGGCAGGATGAAAAACACCCAGCGCTGGACATCGGGATTGAGCAGAAACACTCCCGTGGCCATCATCCCCACCGATTTATTGAATATTTCACGAGTGGCCAGGTAGATCAGGAGGGCCGTACCCAATGTCAGGAGACATTGCAGCAGGATCACAGCCAGCTCACCAAAACCACTGCCAAACACCAGGGCCAAAAAAGAGTTGTACAACAGATACATGGGTTGCTTTCCCTCCAGGGGCAACCCTTTCAGGAGGCGTTCGGCACCATCCACATAGCGCCCGGTATCCCCGCCGGTGCGAATCCCCAAAACAAGATAATGTCCCCCCATGGAAGCCAGCCAGACCCATGCAATCCAGCTCTGCTGCAAAAACGGGACAATACCTCTCCCGGGCTGGAATGCACGTTGTTGGTTCATGGGTGCTTTCGAGGCGTGGATTGCCTTGTTCAATGTCAATGCGTTGACATCTCGCGAGGTTTAGGGGTCGGAATTGGGGCAACCATGGCCAACTGGGTTGGTATGGCACTCTGTTCCAGCAGCCGTGGTGCCGGCGTGGGCACCGGATGGATGGCAGGGGCTGTCGCTGAAGCCGCAGGAGCTATCTCTGCACGACCATGGGCTTGCTGGCTTGTTTTGACATCGATTTTATGGACCGCGTTCATGGAAGTGGTCGTACCATGCCGGGCTTGTTTGGAATTTTTTCCCTCTTCCTGTGCGGCCAGCAGATGATGGGTGGCACTTTCCAATTCAGGGGTCAGTTGCGCCAGCAGCTCCTCGGCACGATATTCAGCCGCCACGGGCGTGTGCATCAAGGTACCCAGTTCCAGGACGCCCAGCATGCTCCGGTCCGCCAGATTTTTGATTTCGTTGGCCACTGCTGCCATTGGATGACCGGGTATGGCAATCCGGGCGGCCTCCACCGAGGTGTTGAGTGCCAATAAATTGGTCTGCCAGGCAATATCCTTGACCAGATCCACCTTGCTGGATTGGGTATTTTTTTTCAGATCAGCAGGTCCGCTTGCAACCGGAGAAGGGGCAGCCGGGGCATCTTTCGATGTGACACTCTGCGCCTTGGAATGGAGTGTACCAACGTCACGGTCGGCTTTTTCCTGTCTGGTATCGGGAAAAGCCTTGGCCAGTTCTTCGCCCAGAAAACGCGGGTTGAACGGCGTCACCAAGCCGTCCTGGAACTCATAGGAAAAGACAAACTCACCGTTTTGGAGATTGACGATGGCACCGGTCAGTTTCACGATTTCGCCCAGTTGGTCGGTCTGATAGCCAAACCGAAAAGCATGATTGACCTGGAAATTATCTTGGAGATCGGTGGTGACCCGTCTGGTTTGTTGCATGCCACGGCCCAGGGTCGTCGTGTCCGGAAGTTCCTCGGTGACCACAAGGCGTTTGCGCTCACCGACGCCGGCCACCACGTTGAATCCCTGCGCGAGGAGCATATGTTCCAGGCGGCCCTTCATCCCCAGGCGGTCCTCGTTTTCGGCGATGACCAGCAGGGGAACCGCCTTGGTAAAGCCGCTCTCCTGTTTCAGCAAAACCGTGTTGGAGACACATGCCCCCAAAGGCAAGGTCAGGGCCACCACACCGCAGATCAAACTCAAAGCCGAAACCCCGATGATACGCTTGCGCACGAATTGAAATGACATGGCCCTGTTCCTGTCAAGAAAATGCAACACCACACCAGACGCCTACCCCGATCAGGGTACAGACTTTGCGCCGTTTACTCAAACACCTTGCCACTGGGTCATGACCCGGTGGCGGTCTGGTGAGGATTAAGCAATTTACGTGCCGT